>NZ_JAILWL010000009.1 GCF_025698965.1 Roseibium sp. | reverse complement strand
GTGCGTTCCCGCTTTCGAAATGGCAGGTGAGAATTTTCCGCCCGATTGTTCAAGCCCTTGTGAGAGCGGTGTTCGAAGGTCGGCATGATCTGGCGTTTGGCTGCACCATAGGAGCGCAACTTTTCGGTGATCATGCGCTTTGGCGGCAAGCCCTGCTTCTTCAGAAGCCGGATCAGCAATCGCCTGGCGGCCTTGGCATTGCAGCGCGTCTGCACAATCTCGTGAAGGACGTAGCCGGCCTGATCGACGGCCCGCCACAACCAGCTTGCCGACCGTTGAGGCGAACCGCAACTTCATCCAGGAGCCAGAAATCTCCCTTTCCAGGCACCTTGCGGCGCAGTCGACGCACATATTCGCAACCGTGTTTCCGGCACCATCGTCGGATCGTCTCGTAGGAAACAACGATACCTCGTTCGAGCAACATTTCCTCGATTTCGCGCAGGCTAAGATTGAAGCGGAAATAGAGCCAGACAGCACGGGACACGATATCGATCGGATAACGGTGGTTCTTGCAAGTCGGTGCAGTCCTGCTCATGCAATCCAACTAACCATTAAACCTTGCCAAACAATCAATGTGACAGCGCCGTTCATTCTCTCGAAATCCGAATTCCTGTAATGACACGTCCGGGTTCGCGGCACGTAATTCAAACGAGCCATACCGCACCGAGTAGGTATCGAAGAGGAACAAATGAATGCCTTCCCACCCCATGGTCACCTGTAGAACGCCGTGCAGTTCTCGCAATGTCGTAAAAGATGGCACAAGCACACGCCGCCAGATCATCGGGCTGATCCCCAAAAGGCGAATTTTCAACTGGCGGATTACGGGGGCGGAAGACACTCGATATCACTGCCACCATCAAACCCAAGATACAACTGCCCCGCACAGTCGAATTGCGCGGCGGGCGAGATAGTGCGGCCTCGGTGACTCAGGTCGGGCGTAACACGTTTTCCGATTACACCAATACGGGCGACAACAGGCATACGGACAAGTTTATGCCCGTGGATGTGCTGGCGGATCTGACGCTTGACTGCAAGGTGCGTGGCGAAGTGCTGTCGCTGCTGTCGGCGTTGTGCGATTTGGCGGGCGGGGCGTTTGTGCAGTCGTCGGAGCCGGACCGGGGCATGACGACGAAACAGCTTGAGCTGGTGGTGATCTGCCATCACCTTACCGACCTGGTCGATGATGACGAATTCACTGCCGAGGCTGGGCCGCAGGTGCTGGAAATCCTGAACGATTTTGCCCGGCTGAAACAGCATTTTCCGGCCGTTCACGGTGCCCCGGACTGGTGTCCGGGGCGGGTCCGGTGCTGGGGCTGGCGGTGCGGAATGACCGGGCTAAGTGGCCATTTGGCGTGCAAAGGCCTTTTTGCGGCTGGCAAGGTCTCTTTTCGCCTCTTCGAATGTTGTTTCGGCGCGCATCAGGTCGACAAGAGCTTTTTCCGTGTCTGTACCTCGAACCATTTCAGCAAGCTTTTCAACGTCCCGTGCGTTGTTGCTCCAAAGGTTTGTGAGGTCGCCTACCAGAAGGTTTATTCTGTGTTTGCAATGCTGGCCGTTGGCTGCCGCCGTGCAATCGCAGGTCATGGTGAATTTGTTTCCACTCCGCCTGGCTACAACTTCATAGGGAACGACTTCACGTCCCGTGATCAGGAATCTCAAAGTTTTCAAATTTCAGTTCTCCCGGATTTTTCCAGTGTTCGACTTGTAGGGCACGTGAATACCAAGCGCCGCGTGACCGCGAAGCTGCGTGTGCGTGTTGAATGGACTTGCGGCCTTGAGGCCCGGTGTCGGTGTCTCTGTGTTGCGGTATGAGGTCCGGAATTTTCTTCAAAAGGGTCTCCCGGGATTGAGGAGGAACGAAGGAGTTCGCACATCAGCAGGCCCATGCGGAAAACGCGAGCGGCTCTGCAGTGGATTCGGAGGTGTGGAATGAGACTATTTGCTCAACCGTCGGCTAATCTAGGCACGGTCAACCGATCTGGAGTATTCGAACCTGTAGGTGCACGAGCTCTTGTCGCACACCATGCAATCTTTCTTCATCTGGCTACCTTGAAGAATGCTTATCTTCGCATTCTGATAACATACTGGACATACGTAATGCATGGGATCGCCCTCGGCACGATCTGCTTTAAGGCGATACACCGACGCGCCGGCCGGCGTTTGCCAGAGCGCATAGCGATCAAGTTTGCTCTTTACTACCACTGCCTCAAGAGCAGCTTTCTCGATCTTGGACAGCGTCTTCTGGATTGCTATGTTCGCGCGGTTCGCGTTGGTAATCTCGCTCTTCAAGGCCGCGACAAGGTGATTAAGCTCCATATCGCCTGCATGCTTCGATCGGGAGGCAAGGCTCTGAAGCTCGGCCGCGAGATCCATGGCGGTGCTGGTGTGGCGCAGGCTGAGGCCGATAGCTTCACCGTGCTCTTGAATAGTATCCTGAAAGTTGACCACTAGGTTCTCCGCGGGCTGAGGGTGAACGGGAAGAGTTTCATCTCAGCAAACCTGCACGGAAAAGTCGAGCGGGGCCGGGCACTTCCATCACTTTTTTCAGGACAAAAGGAGGCGCGTGCGTGTGACGGTTCCCTATTGGAATTCGCTTTCGCCCGAGAAAACGACGGACGCCATCCGTCCGCTGGGGCGCAGGGGTTTTTTGGAGTGCGCCCCTTGGGCTGGACGATGTGAGTTTTTGATTTTCCCCAGTCTTGGCCTTCGGATAAGGAAATCCCATGACCAAGAGACGCCATCGCCGCCACAGCATTCCGTTCAAGCGCATGATTGTTGAAGCGTATGTCAATGGAACCGCGCTCAATGCTTTGAGCGTAGAGTGCGATATCTGCCGCCATTTGATCCACACCTGGATCGAAAAATACGAGAAAGGTAAATTTGACAGCGAGACTGTAGAGGCTGAGCAGTTTCCTGAATATGAAGCCCAATTTGCTGCATTGGAGCGGCTCGTTGGCCGTCAGGCTCTCGAGATTGAGTTTTTAAAACAGCAAGGATGCGCACAGCATCGAAGACAAGCGAACGCTCATCGATCATTACCGGGCCGCTGGTCTCTCTGTCCGGCGAGGATGTGAACTGATGGGGTTGCCACATTCCACATTCTGTACAAGGGCGGCCACAGCTGAAGAAGATCCTATAGTTGCTGAGATCCAAGACATCGTCGCGACGTTCAAAGGTTATGGCAATCGCCGCGTGACGGCTGAACTTCGCCATCGCGGTATGATTGTCAATTCCAAGAAAGTGCAGCGTATCATGCGAGAGAACGGTTTAAATCCAAAACAAAATCGCCGTTATGTGTTACGACGGACAGCAATAATGACAGCCCGATCTACCCGAACCTGGCAAAGGGATTTGAGGTTTTTGGCCCCAACCAGTTCTGGGCGGGGGACATTACCTCTCTCCCAATCGCAACGGGGTTCTGCTACCTCGTTGTCATTTTGGATGTCTGGTCTCGAAAAGCTGTTGGGTACGCACTCGGTAAACGCACAGATTTGCGACTTACAGCCGCTGCGCTCAATTCAGCAATCGAAAAGCGAAAACCACAGCCAGGCTGCCTGTTTCACTCCGATCGCGGCGTTCAATATGCGGCCAGCTTACACAGGCGAATCCTGAAGGAGAATGGGTTTGTTGGCTCTATGAGCTCGCGTGGCGACCTCGACGACAACCCCTACGCAGCGAGCTTCATGAAGACGTTGAAAGCCGAAGCTGTCTACACCACTGAATACGAGACCTTTGAAGACGTAGCAGATCACCTGCCAAGCTTCATTGAAAAAACATACACAAAAAAAGAGGTTACATTCTGCTCTGGGCTACGTCAGCCCAAATTGCTATGAGGAAAAACACGACCGGGACGCGACAAAGTCAGCCGGTACCGACATCCCCCCGTCTCACGAACAGAGCCAGGTCAGTTGATCAGAGGGAACTGATACACCGGATCAAGGGACTGATCTCACAATTCAAAGACAGTAGGGATCTCAGGATGATGGGAGGATTTCAGCCTGCCGGGGCCGACCAACTTGAAACGGTGTGCCGATTTATGCCTAAGATTTACGAGGCGCTGCGCCAGCGCGCAGATCAACTCCAACCGACAGTCCCCTTTGCCGAACTGGAGCAGGCTCTCTCCGACGCTTCATAAGCCAAGTTTCGATTGTTTAGTAAAAGTGCACATATACCAATTTGTTTTGCGATTAATACATATGTATGATGGAGCACACATCGAATTTTCAGCAGTAAATGGCGATATTTGATATTTTGAGATAACTTTTCGTGATTTTTCTCTCTATATTGATGGCTTTTTATTTAGATTGGATTGTGGGTATACGAATTATCGACACCTTAAAACTCAAAATAAACCTTAGGTCAGGGAGAAAATGTTGACCTTATGCCTCTGCAAAACTACGGATTAATACTGGAACAATCCAAGGGGCGGACATGTTTATTATAGTAGATTCAAGAGAAATGGTGACCGCTGGCTATGCTTCGGCATTCGAGCGGGAAGGATACACGTCACTCAAATTGCATCCAGGGAAACTGAAGGACTGGCTGGAAGTAACCTGCGCGCAGGATTTGAGGTCGGTGGAAGCAATTTTGCTCGGTGAAGGCGAGGAGCGGAGCGGATTTGTCTCTCCTATCCGAAATCACTGTCCGGAGGCTCAGATTTTTGCATTGGAAGATGCTTCAAGTCTCGACAACATGCTGCAGCTGTTCTTCGCAGGAGTGGACGATGTTTTGAGGAAGCCGGTACACGTCCGGGAGATAATTGCACGAGTCGGAGCCTTCAGACGCCGCATTTCCTCCAGAACCAGCTCAGCGGGAATCGGAGCAATTGAAGTGTTCTTTGACGGGCGGGACCCGACAGTCTACGGACAGGTGATGGAGCTACCACGTCGCGAAAGGCGCATTCTGGAATATCTGGTGAAGAACAAAGGACGCCGGATAACGAAAACGCAGATCTTCAACGCAGTCTATGGCGTGATGAACGATGGTGTCGATGAGTGTGTTGTCGAAAGTCATATTTCGAAGCTGCGCAAGAAACTTCGGAAGCGGCTCGGTTATGATGCAATCGAATCCACCCGGTATATTGGATACATGCTCAAGGACGGATCTACTCCAAAGCAGCAAGTCAGCGATTCGCGCCGTCCGGTACAGGCGCCACAATCAACAACTCGCGCTTTTGACTTAGCGGGCGAGAAAAACATGGGCAAGAAGCAATACTTGTCAGTGGTTGGCACATAGGGGAACGTCACCTATTAGTGAGCGTGTCACTGTCGGTATGAAAGCGGCCGCGGCGCGCTGAAGTGGTCCCGATATTCGAGACAGCTTAGCAGTTGAGCTAAGGTGTATCCGAGTTTGTATTCATGCCGCCGATTCAAGTTTCTGAGGCCCTTTGGGCGACACTACGCAAAATGACCTTACTGGACCGATAAGTCCCCACATGAAGCGGTACATATGTACTCACCGACCGGAGCCTAACGTTCTCCAACTTGGTCATTAACTACGGCAAACTTTTGCCGCCATCAACCGTAATCGATGCACCGGTTACGTAGGAAGATGACGGCAGTGCGAGGTAAACAGCAGTCCCTGCGATTTCGTCTGGCGAGGCACCTCTTTCCATCGGAATTCCAGCCGTTGCAAAACGGTAAAAATCCTCATTCCGCATTACCTGACTGTTGAAATCGCTGAACACAAGCCCGGGAGCGATGAGATTTGAAGTAATTTTTTGAGGAGCTAGTTCTAGAGCCATTGCCTTTGCCAATTGGCGGACACCTCCCTTGGTGGCGCAATAAAGACCCTGGCCTGGCATTACAATGTCTTGGTTGACCGAGGAAACGAAAATCAGGCGGCCTTCTGCCCGTCTGCCGATCATGTCTCTAGCAGCCTCTTGCGCGGCAGCGAAGTAGCATTGAAGATTAACGTTCAGCAGAGCTTCGAATTCAGCATCATCACATTCCATGATCGACTTTCGAATTGTGAAGCCAGCATTGTTCACAAGAATGTCAATCTTTCCGAAATGAGAAATGGTTGATCTAACCAACTCGCGTGCTGCGTTCGGGGTAGCGAAATCGAGGACTTCTGGATGAGCGTATACGCCAAATCTTGAGATTTCCCGTGCCAATTCGCTGGCTTGCTCCATATCGTCCCGGCTATGAATCGTTAAATCCGCACCTGCCTCGGCGAGGGCGAGGGCAATCGAGCGTCCAATCCCCTGGTTGGCAGATCCGGTTACCAAGGCGGTTTTGCCGCTGAGTGGTTTGCTGCTATTCATGCGGCGAATTTCCCTTCGCGTTGACCGGTGTAAGGAAGCTCGATCTTTAGGACACTCCCTGCGAGTGGTTCATTTCTCAACTGCTCCTGCGCAAGGCCCTGCCTTGCGGTAGTAACAAACAGGGTTCGGAGGTTTGACCCTCCGAATGTGCAGGATGTCGGTTGCGAAACAGGGAGATGTATAGCTCCAACGACTTCTCCGTCTGGGGAGATGCGCAGCACTTTCCCTGCTCCGAAAACCGCACTCCAGAGAAAACCTTCGCGGTCGACAGTCGCACCGTCTGGGACACCGGGTAGACTGGAAAGATCACAGAACGGGGTCCAATCGACCGGTTGTTGCAGCGGTTCGGAAGCCTTGATGAATTCTATTTTACCGCTTGGGGAGTCGGTAAAATACAAATGATCGGAGACGATATCGTGACAAAGGCCATTTGGAACGGTCAGACCTGACCTGACGAGGATCACACTGTCGTCCGGGGACAACCGATAGAGAGTACCGGTCGCCGACTTGCCGAAATCTCTCATGACGGAACACCACAAGTTCCCATAACGATCGCAGCAGGCATCGTTCATGCGGTGGTTTTGTGGAATGTGCAGATTAATACCGGGTAGCGGTCTTGCGCCCTGACCATCGAACCGGAAGACGTGCAATCCGTTTTCCATGCATGATATAACGCCTCCGGACGATCTGGGAACGACGGCACCAACCAGGTGCTGAAGGCGAAAGGATTGATGCATTCCGTTTGCTGGCCGGTATCTCTGAATGCTCGGAGCGCGAAGGTCTATCCAATAGAGCGTCTGCTCTTCTTCGTGCCATACAGGAGATTCACCAAGGGTGTTGTCTGTCTGAACGGCGATCTCAACCTTCGGAGGCTCTAAATCCAAAGAACTCACGAAGGTCTTCCCGAGGTGACAGGCAAAACAATGATGGCCATTTCGAAACGCCGGCGTGCACCGGCTTGAAGTTCAAGAAACTGCTTACCGGTTTCGAATCCTCCGCTTCGTCCTGCGGGTAGCGTTACCCAGGGCTCCACGCTGAAAATGTCCATACCCGGTAGGCTCCAAAGCGCCAGGTGTCTGGCGGACCCACTCCGGACAGCGACGGGCCACCGCATTCTATGTGCTCTCAAAATGAGTTCTTCAGAGCTGGTGTTCTTGAGCAGAAGCCCACCTTTTTGGAAATTTTCGGGCTCAATAGCGAGCGTATTTCCCTCCGCTATGAGCTGAATCGTTTTTTCTGTTTGCTTCATCTGCTGCATCAAAACAGCCTCTTGTGGCAAACACGCGATCGTTTCCAGCGTAACGTTGCCTGCTTTTGCAAGTGCATTGCGCGGCAATTGAAAAACAGGATGAAACCCGAAACCGAAGCGTGCATCAGCGTGACCGGTGTTTTCGATGACGACGGCGGTTTTCAGCATTTCGTTGGTCAGGCGATGGGAAATTTCGATGGTGAGGACCTGGTGGTTGCCGAAACCCTGAGGGACATGCTCGAGCCTGAAAACGACTTCTTCGCTGCTGGCGTCAACGAGATCGAATATCTCATTTCGAGCATATCCGTGGGCGGGCACTTTCCAGTCGGACGGAGGCTGGCCTATGACAGGAAACAAGACAGCGGACGGATGCGGCCAAGGATCGAAATTGCCATGAAAGAGAACCGGCTTGCCATGAAAAAATAACTGACGGAGTTCTGCGCCACGGTGGCTGAAGCCAGCCCGCAGACTACCGCATGCCATGAAGACGCGTTCAGCTTTTGCAGGTTGAAATGTCGGGTTGCTCATCCTTCCAGCGCCTGTTTCGAGGCCTTTTTCAGATGCAGGCGTATTGCAGTGACTGCCGCCTCTGGATTGCGCGCAAGGCAACCGTTCAAAATCGCCAGATGTTCTTCAATTACATCTAGGTCCCGGGTCGGTGGGATTTTGGTGTTGGCTCTTATCCAGCGGATATATGTGGCGTTGAGCTTGTAGGCGTTTGAAAGAAATACATTGGATTCATTTTCAATAAATGAGAAATGCATCTCCCAGTCTACAGAGGCCACCTTGTCATGAAAATCGGGCGCTTCAGTGTCCAGAGATTTTAGTGCTTCCGTCTTTTCGATGAGATTATTGATTTTGTCTATATGGCCTTTTACCGCAAACTGGGCGACGGCGGCTTCCTCCATAATGGACCGAAACCGGAAAGCATCGTGGATTGTTTGAACCGTAATTGAAGTGACCTGAATCCCCCGTTGCGGGTGGATTTGAACAAACCCTTCCAGAGCTAATCTTTGAGTTACTTCCCGTGTCTTTCCAAGCGGGATTTCCAACAAGCTCGAGATTTCCTTGAGCGTGAGGAAACTGCCTGGTTTGACGCCCTGTGTGAGCAGACAGCCCTTGAATTCAGCGATCGCGTTTTCGGCCAACATCAATTTTCATCTCGTGAGGTTTGCGCAATTTCGTTTGCATATTGGATCTTTTGCACACTCATGTCAATATAATGAACACACTGATTAATCAGTTTGACAAGAGTAAGTAAACAATTATACATCATCTTAGGTTCCATTCACGCCGATCCAGCCGGGGGGAGTTTGATGATCAGGCTAAGAGCAGTCGAAACCTTTGTAGTTTCTGCGGTTTCACAGTCTCCAGCCCGTTCGGTTTTGGGCGACCTCGTGACGCGAACTAGTCTTATCGCGCGTGTCACAGATTTTGAGGGCGCGCAGGGCTGGGGTGAGATCTGGTCGAATTTTCCGCCATCAGCGGCGAACCATCGGTCCGAGATTCTTCAGTCTCTCGTATTTCCGAGCATCAAGGATGCTGAGTTTGAATCGCCACGCAAGTTAGCGGATTTCATAACCGGACGCTGGCAGCTCCTGGCAAACCACACCGGGGAAACAGGCGCCTTTGAGAATATTGTCGCGGGAATAGACATTGCCGTATGGGATTTGCTTTCCAGAAAAGCCGGGTTGTCGCTGGCGAGTTTCGTACTCAGCAAAGCTGCGGACTGGTGTCACCTATCCATGCTAGTCCCTTACGCGCCAAAAGAAAAAGTTAGGGTTTACGCAAGTTCGCCCGATCGGGCGCAACTTGAGAGTCGGATTGAGGAAATTCTTTCTAATGGTCACCGAGCGGTAAAGCTTAAGGTCGGCTACTGCGATGAATCCGATGTTGATGTTGTCCGTCGTACACGCCGGCTGGTCGGTTCCGAATTTGAGATAATGGTCGATTCTAATCAAATCTGGTCCGTCGAACAGGCACTCGATGTGATTCCCAGACTGGACGAGTCTTGTCTCAGCTTTGTTGAAGAACCGGTACCCGCCACGCTACCCATATCGGAATGGGCCCGCCTCAACAGAGGGGTCAGACCTGATCTCGCCGGAGGAGAGAACATTCGATCTCTGGATGATCTCACACCGCACATTGAAACCGGTGGCATTCGGGTCATGCAGCCATCCATTACAAAGATCGGCGGAGTGACAGGTTGGCTCGACTTAGCGTCGGTGGCCGTGAATGCGGGTATGCGATTGTGCCCCCATTACATGGGCGCGGCGCCTGGGCTTGCCGTTACGCTTCAGCTTTTGTCACTGTTTGACGGCGCTGGCCCGATGGAGCTTGACGCCAACGACAATCCCCTTCGAACCAATATTGGTTTCCTTGATCTCTCAGTTGACGCGGGCACGATCAAAGTCCCCAAAGGGAACGGTACTGGCCTCGATCTCGAACCTGAGCAATGGCGCGATTTGAGCGAATGACCGGTCAAACGCAGAATATGGAGGAGAACTATGCTTAAATTGTCTGGAATGACCCTGGTCGCAAGCCTGCTGTTGGGGACCGCAGTAAAAGCGGAAACGTCGATCGTCTTTCGTTACAACGATGGAGACGTTGCGGTAATTGAGGCTGCTGTTGAGGAGTTTGAGGCGGCTAACCCGGATATCGATGTTACCGTTGAGCGCATCGCCTGGGGCGATGCACGAACCCAGTTTTTACGGGAAGCGCTGATCGGGGGTGGTCCGGACGTTGTGCATATCGCCTTTGTCTGGCCCCTTGAAATGGGACAGGCCGTCGCATTGCAGCCGCTGAATGACCTAATCAGCGAAAACGGCATTCAGTCCGGTATTGACGATTTCGTGGCGCAGGATCTATTCACCTCGAAAGAGGGAAGCATATTCGCTGTGCCGTGGACCACGGATACGTTTACTCTCGTTTACAACAAGGATCTTCTGTCCGAAGCTGGAATATCCGAATTCCCCTCAGAATGGCCAGCCCTAGCAGAAGCCAGCCGGAAAATCCACGAAGCCACCGGAAAAGCAGGCTTTGGCTTCAGTGCAGGTAGTGCAGCATCAAACGTCATCTGGTTTATGCTGAACTACTATTGGTGGTCGAACGGTCACGCACTGATCGTTGACGACGGCGCAGGCGGCTACAAAATGGGTATCACACCTGAAGAAGTCGCCGAAGGCTTCGAATATTTTGCGTCCTTCATGGGGGATGGTGGGAACCCGGACACAAATATCTCTGTGAGCTCTTGGTCAGATCCTTCAATCGTGAACGGCATGATTTCGGGCCATCAGGCCATTGCCTTCATGCCGCCTGCAACTTTCCGATCAATGTTGGATACTTATAGGTCCCAGACTGGGTCAGAGGAAACGCCCTTTGCTTCTGCAACGATACCGGCAGGTTCCGCCGGTGGGATCAGTCACCTTGGCGGTCGTTCTCTAGGGATCAATTCCAACACCAAGCACCCGGAAGAAAGCTTCAGGCTTGTTCAGTATCTGACGAGCAAGGGTTTCTTTGAAAAACACCTGAAAACCCAGATGCCCGCGCAAAAGGCGCTGTTATCCAGCGTGGACTTCGGTCCTGAGATGGCTGGATTTGCCACACAGCTTGCGAATGGTCGGAGCTGGGGGGCGTATGCCAATCCAAAGACGCCTATCGGAGAGATGTGGAACGAGACCGGCCGTTCGTTCGGTTCCTTCCTGATTGGCCAGATTTCTGCTGAGGTGGCGGCTCAGGACTTCTATGACAAAATTAGCGGAATGCTGGGAAAATAATCCGGCGGAACAAGGCTCCCCCGGATCGAGCCGGATCCGGGGACGCTTCTGGGAGGTTACCCGATGATTTCTTTTGAAAGGCAGCACCTTGGCTTTATCCTTGCCATGCTGGTTCCCGCGTTTTTGCTTCTGGCATTGTTTTACATCTGGCCAGCTACCTTCAACCTTTGGAACAGTTTCACAGACCTAACGCTTTTGTCGATGAGGCAGGGTGGAAACTTTGTTGGGATTCAGAACTACGTTGATCTCATAAGAGACAGCGGTTTTAAGACGGTCATCTGGAATACGGCGTTCTGGTTGGCATTTGTCTCAACACTCATTCGCCTGTTGCTGGGTCTAGGGCTGGCGCTTCTGATACATTCGGAGCCGGTGCGCCGGGCGGGGCTGCGAACAATCGCCAGAATGGCCATCCTGCTGCCCTGGGCGACCCCTCCGATTGTTGCTGTTGTGGTCTGGCGACAGTTTTTTGATGGCCAGGGCCTGTTCAACCAGATTTTCCTGGACCTTGGTATCATAAGTGAACCCGTCGCATTCCTGGGAAATCAGGCAACGGTCTGGCCGGCTTTGCTGATGATTATTACGTGGAACACCTTGCCGGTCGTGACCCTGACCTTCCTTGCCGCACTGCAGACGCTTCCCAAGGATCTTTTCGAGGCTGCTGAAATGGACGGAGCAGGAACTTGGCGCAAGTTTGTTGACGTGACACTACCACACCTTGCTCCGACCATGGTTGTAATGGGTCTCTTGCTGGTGATCTGGACCTTCAACAATTTCGTCTACGTCTGGCTGGCCACTGGTGCCGGGCCAGGTACTTTCACAAACGTGCTGGCAACGGAAGTCTTCATGAAAGGTTTCATATCCTTTGAACTCGGCTACTCCTCGGCCGTCGGAATGATCATGGTCGCGATCATGCTGGTCTTTGGTGCGTTCTATTTCCACTTTGTTGCATCGCGCAACTTCAAAGAGATCATGTGATGACTGTCGCTGCGGTAGACCAGCCACGGGAACGGGACTATGCCTCGATAATCGGCAATGTTTTTGTTGTAGCACTGGCGGTTCTGGCCATCTTGTTTCTCGCTTTGCCGGTAGTTTGGATTTTCGTGGGATCGTTCCTGCAAACGGGAAATCCGATTTCCGCCGGGTCAATGAAATGGACCTTTGCAAACTATAGAACCATCATTGAAAACGACTTTCTGATCTTCATCTTCAACAGTGTGTTCATATGCATCGTTGCAGTGATAATCTGCACCGCCCTGGCGGTGATGGTTGCTTACGCGTTCTCGAGATACCGTTTTCCGCTTAAGCGAATGGCGTTCGCGTCTATCGTGCTTGGTCAGCTCTTCCCTTGGGTGATTCTGGTTACACCGCTCTTCGTCATGTTCGCGAAAGCCGGTCTGCTGAACAGTTATGTTGGCATGATATTCTGTTACGTGTGCGTCTCGCTTCCGTTCTCGGTCTACATGCTGGTCGGGTATCTTGAGGCGGTGCCGCGTGACCTTGACGAAGCTGCCGCCATGGACGGCTGTTCTCGTGTACAGATCGTGCTCCAGGTCGTCCTGCCTCTAATGCTGCCCGGTATTGTCGCCACGGCCACGTATTCGTTCCTGCTAATGTGGACAGAATACCTGTTCGCGTTGGCTTTTTTGACTGAAACAACGATGAAGACCATGCCGCTCGGCCTGGCTCTGTTCTTCGGGCAGGATACCGTTGACTGGGGCGCCGTTATGGCCGCGTCAGCTGCGACAACGCTGCCGGCATTACTGCTGTTTCTTCCCCTGCAATCAAAATTGGTATCCGGCGTAACATCCGGCTCTGTGAAAGGTTGATTTCATGAGCACTCTAACTCTTGATCGACTCTCAAAGTCTTTTGGCGCGGTAGACGTCCTCCATAATATCTCTCTGGATATCACTGACGGGGAATTTGTGGTGATTGTCGGCCCCTCCGGCTGTGGTAAATCCACATTGCTGCGAACAATTGCCGGTCTAGAACCCATCACCGGCGGTGAGCTCTACCTGGATGGGCGACCGGTCCGGAACGTCCCAGCGGCAAAACGGGGGCTTGCGATGGTTTTTCAGAGTTACGCACTCTACCCGCACAAGACAGTCGAAAAAAACATGGGTTTCGCCCTGAAGATTGCCGGAGAACCCAAGGCGGAGATCGATCGCAGGGTCTTGAAAGCAGCCCGGATTCTGAAGCTGGAACCGTTGCTGTCCCGCTTTCCACGGGAGCTTTCAGGCGGTCAAAGACAAAGGGTCGCGATCGGTCGTGCGATTGTGCGCGATCCGTCGATCTTTCTTTTCGACGAACCGCTCTCAAACCTCGATGCCGCGTTGCGCGCGGAAGTCAGGGTCGAACTGCGCCAACTTCACAAGAATCTCGGTGCAACCATGATCTACGTTACCCATGATCAAGTCGAGGCGATGACACTGGCGGACAAGATTATCGTATTAAAGGACGGATATCTGCAACAGGTCGGTGCGCCGAGCACGCTGTACAACGATCCTGACAACCTGTTCGTTGCCGGTTTTGTCGGTTCGCCCAAGATGAATTTCATTCCCGGCTGTCTGCGACAGGGAACATTCCTGTCGAAAGCCCTGCAGACCGGTCCGTTCAATGTCGATATGGACTGCATTGATATGACCGTCGGCATTCGGCCGGAGGACATCAGCATTGTGGAATTCGGGAAAGGCAATGCAAGGCTCAAGGTCGATGTAGCAGAGTATCTAGGCAGCCAGACCCTGGTGCACGGCAGATTGTCAGATAAGACCCAAATCATTGCGGTTGCTCCGGGCGAGCTGAAACTTGAGGCTGATGCAGAAATTGATCTGGATATTCCGACCGATAAATGCCTGCTGTTCAACTATGAAGGTCAGCGAGTCAGACCTGACAACGGCTCAGGGAAGGTTGAAAGGGATGCGCCGTCCGGGGAGAAATTGCAGCAAGTTGCCAGTTGTTAGATCAGAAGCAGAATACATCACCGATTGACGAGACCTCGGTCGAAGAAAGAAAGATTGCCTGGCGGCCCAACTTACCAGAGCGTGCATATTTGGGTGGGCATTTATCAACCAAAGACAAGTATCTGTGAATTGATGATGAGGCCACCGTCGAGAGTTCGCCGTGTTTAGCGACCGATCGCCGTGCGAAAGACGTTTGGAAGTTGGAGTGCCAGCGGCTGGCGAGACCAAAGGGCCGCATGATTTTCCGCTCCTTTCGGGTCAGCGCGACGTTTTTTCGGCCGACCTTCGACATGGAAATGATCGACCTCTACCGTTCCCTCCAACATATGCTCGCGGGCAACCATCAGACGCAGGGTATGTCTCATCCGCCATGCCGTCGGTTGACTGACGCCCAAAGCTCGGCCAGCCGAACCGAGGACATGCCTTGATCCGATTGCAAGATGAGCTGAATGCCTTTCAACCACACAGTCAAGGGAAGTTTGGTGGCATGCAAAGGCCTACGCGTTGTCGCCGCAAACTGGAAACGGCAGGCACCTTTGGAACACTGTTGAAGACCTGGACGCGCCCGGTGTTTTCCCACGTCTCGCCAGGCGATCGTGAAGGAGCGCTTATAGCCACATGCTGGGCAGATCCGGCCAGACCATCGTTTCCACCAAATGTTGACAACGTACACCGACCGAAAACGCCTATGTCATATCATCGATTGTCCGGATCGTTGAAAGCACGGCAAGCACGTCTTCGGACATCAAATTCTCATGCGAAAACCGGTCTCAAGAATCTCACCTAAACAAAGGCAATATAACACGTGCGCTGTCTTTGGTTGATAAACGCCGCGTTGCTGAATGGGGAAAAAACGCTCTGCTCTCTGGTTGCCGGAAGCTGTTGCGGCCTCTTTCTCCTCCAATACAGTCTGAACCTATTCGGCCTTGGCTTTATGCACGTAGACGAATGTTGCCCACGGCTCCGAAAATCGACTTTACTCCCGAAGCAATGAAAACAACGCCAGTTGCGCATGTGATCAAACGGCTGTGACGCGAAAAAATGCGCCGTGTAACGGGCAGCCCGGTCCAAAAAACACTCCCACGGTCGCTACGCAGAAACCAAAAAATGCAGCGAAAACGAGCGGGAATGCATGCTGAAAGGTTACCGCTTCTTCGAAGCGTGCGAAGACAGCGGTAAACATCGCCATAGCAAAAGGATAGCTTTTAGGTTTGTATATCCAAAAATCAGTCCTGACTGCCCGGGGACATCGACGATAGCCGTCGTTTTGGAGCTTTGAGACCTGAGTGTTTTCACGCCAAGCCAAATCAGATAAAAGCCGCAGACAAGGCCCAGAATATCAAACAGGAGCGGCCCGGATTGCGAAACACCTATGATTGCGGAAATGGCTAGTATCGCCCACACCAAATCGCCGTTGACCCTCCACTAGTTTGGTATGTGGAAAAGGGTCTCACAACAGTGTTGGTTTGTTTCTTATTGTCCAAGAGATTGTAAATAAAGGGGGATACGCTGTAAGTGGCTTGACAAGTTTAGTGCCTTTGTTCAACAACCCGAAGAGGAGTTACCTAACTGGGGCGCTAAGTTGAGATCACTTACAATTGTAGCAATTGCCGTTACTCTTACAGGATGCCAAACCTCTGCCGAACTTCAGGCGGCTATTGAACAGGCCAAACCGGTTCCAGCATCAATTCAAACACAAATTGTTAATGCTGCTCGCGACTACCTCGTCGATCCATATTCGGTGCGGGACGCAGAAATATCATACATGCAACTCAATAAGCATAGTGGTTTGCATTGGCTTTGTGTAAAGGCAAACTCAAAGAACAGAATGGGTGGGTACGCAGGTCGTCAGACAGTAGAGATTACTGTCCAGGATGGAAAGTTGCATGGATATTTAGTGAATAGCCAGGCATGCAGTAATTCATCTCTTAAATGGCGGTCGTTTCCTAAGCTTGAAGCTCTGAGAAGTATTTAAATAATCGCTGTTGTCAGTAACAAATTGAGCTTGACCAAGGTGTTCATGGCAGACGACGACGACCTTCGAGAACTTCATAGCGGTAATTTTGATCTGGTTAATAGGGACTTCAGAGGCGCAAATCTTTCTGGAATGAACCTTGCAGGGCGCGATTTTTCAGAGGCACATTTAGAAAAAGTCGATTTCACGAAAGCTAACCTCTCAAACTGTGATTTTCAAAAATCAAAGACCAGTGGGTTGAATGCTGAAGGCGCAAATCTTTCGAAAGTTAATGCCGAGCAAACTGTCATATTTGCCGTAAATCTCAAAAATACGGACTTGAGGGAAAGTAGCTTCGCACGAGCTCACTTCACTAGAGCAGATTTGACTGGTGCTGACCTACGAGGAGCAGACCTTAAAAATGCCGTTTTTAAGGAGGGAACCACATTTGAAAGTAGTGTGGTTGACGAAAAAACGATGTTTGATGGCGCATCGATTTTTCGCCCCTTGTCTCGTCAGAACGCTTTTCGGTTCTATCGTGTGGAGCGAGGTATCCTGGTTCGTAAGACACAGGATCAGCTTTCAGATTCAGATGTTCAGGTTTCTGAAGATGTTACGTGTATCGAAATAGAGAATAAAATTGATCGAGTACTGAATTCCCTAAATGGCCTCGCAGATTCCACAGTCAAGACGGCTTCTTCCAGCCTAGGTATTGGACACAACAATCCTCCAACAGAAACTCCAATAAATCGAGAAGAACTTGACGAACTAGCTATTAATCTTCGCGAAGTTCAGATGGAGACCAGCAAGCAAGAGCCAGACAAGAAGATTATCAAAAAGGTTGCTGCGTTTCTACATGGTGGCGTAAAAAAAATATTGAACTGGAGCTGGAGAAAAATAGAACTGGCAGCTGATGAGTTCGCCAAAGAAATCGGAAAGAAAACTGCAAGCGTAGCATTAGTAGTTTCAGCGTGGCTTGCTCTTTCAAGTTTAATTGGTGATCTTTCGGATCTTCTATTCGAATTTGCAACTATGAAGTAGCTCCTCGATGAAACCTGCCAGCTCACACGCACCATCTGCGGCGAGCGACGAAATGATCCTTCGATCATGACGCTCCTCGACCGTAGAACCCGCCGTCTTCACTAAAGGTGAGCTGGCTTTAGTGAGTTATTCCACTGACAAGGCAATCTTCCTCTACTTCATTTGTTTCAATTCGAATGATTTCGCCGTTGCCCTCTGTCGATTGTCGGTCAGCCGGCATTGAAAGTGTCAATTGACCGGTCTTTGTATGTTCGCTTTTACGCTGTGGAAATTGATTGTTCCTCCGTGGTTGCCAATTTGAGGGCGCAACGTTTATTTCCCGCTCAGCAACGCTAAGCCGGTATAAAGCTGGAACGTCCTACGCGCCCGATTGATCTCCAGCATGGGGGCAGCTTTCGTTTAGATTTTTTGCGGTTCTCACCCAATAGTGCGACGCTGATAAAGGCGATGTGTTCCCATTCTGCTTGCAACGTAGCGGAGTGAGATCAATTTGAGCAGGGTGAGAAGTCAACGGTGTTGCTAGCTCAAATTGTCAGCGACGACATCACATTCCAGAGACTAGGAAAGGCAAGGCCCGCATGACCGGTACCTCCAATGTGAAGGCTGTTGCGGTCATTGCGTGTGATGGCTTTCGGGTATAGCCAACATAAAGTAACGTGAATGCAACGGGTTTGAACGCTGATTGAATGAGGAACTGGTGATAGAGTTTGATGAGCAACAAGTTAGAGCGGCATTAGAAAATGCTTGGTCGTATGAAACTGCAAAACAGTGGTCGAAAGAGAATCCAGCAAATGGCCAGTGCAACGTTACAAGCGCGGTCATTCATGACCTTTTTGGCGGAGAAATTTTGAGAACGCGCTACCCGTCCGTATGGCACTACTATAACCGTATTGCTGGTAAGCGGTACGACTTGACCGATAGTCAATTTTTCCGACTTGATGCTCGTTTCCCCGCGCCAGACAGTTATGACGATGAGCTGACAAATTGCGATGCCGCGATGGAAGGCATCCCTCAGCGAGAATACGATACCCTGAAGAGAGCACTCCTAGACCGGCTCCGGTGATAGATGGCCCCATCGGAAAGTTTGTGCGTAGAAATACAGTAACGATGTGCAGACCATAAACAGATAGAACCGTTGCTGATGATAAGGCTTCACGAACTAATTCTTTGGTTATGTGCAGTCGATTCCTCACGGGTCCCGTAATCGGGGCATAGGATCGAACGGCTATCGCAACCTTGAAAGAAGATCCGTCAACAAGGCAAAAAAACCATCTACGTTGGCATTCAGGGCCACATCTGTGTGGCAGGAATTTCCCGCGATATTCCAGATATCGTGCACGGTTCTGCCAAAGCTCAGGCCGGAGTTCGTCTCGACATCCACACGCATTCTTCGCGTTTCAAAAAGCTCTGGCTTGAGCAACCAGGCGACAGTGCAAGGGTCATGCAGCGCGGAACCCTCGAATCCATATCGCTCCCTATATACTTTCTCAAAGAAAACGGACATGTCGGCAAACACGCGGCCGGTGTCATTTCCAAGGTCCCGCATCGCCCGAACACGTGCTGGTGTAGCAATTGCCTGATGCGTGACATTCAAACCGAACATGGTTTTAGGAACGTTTGCATCTAAGATAATCTGTGCGGCATGTGGATCGCACAGCATATTGAATTCAGCCGCAGGGCTATCATTGCCATAATCCGTAGACCCTCCCATGAAAACAATGCGCTCTATCTTCGATGTCACGTCCGGGGCCAGTCGCAACATGACAGCAAGATTGGTTAGAGGGCCGGAGGCGACAATCGTAATTTTCTCCTGGGACGCCTGTAGCGTTCGAATGAGGAAAGAAACGGCATCCTCCGCCTGAGGAGAGTTTGTTGGAGGCCCTATCTCAGGAGCCTCCAAACCGGTCGCACCATGATATTCCGAGGCGTCTACCAGCTTACCGAGTAATGCGCGGTCGATTCCTGGATACACGGGAATGTCCGAACCGAACCAATCAAGAATTCTTAGGGCGTTCGCCGTCGTGTACGATAGACCAACATTTCCATAAGTTGTTGTGACACCCAGTATGTTCAGGTCGTCGGCCGCGATCGCCATCGCGAGTGAAAAGGCATCGTCAATGCCCGGATCACAATCCATGATAACTGGGATAGCCACACATACGCTCCAAACTAACTATGAAAACGGCCAATGAGGTGCCTGAAATGACGCAGGATTTGTGTTGTCTCGAAGTTGGACAGCCAACGTCTATTCCAGACTGAGGTAAGGCTGAATAGCAGCGGGATACCATCGAGTATTGCCGACTAACCAAATCTCATGGTTTGGCTATCCTCGATAACCCGATAGGTTTGGCGAAACGCAATCCTCTGCGGTTCAAACCTGGTAAAGATGCCCTTCCACGCTTCAAGACGAATGCCAATATAGGCTGGTCGAAGACTGTGCTCAGCCAATTCGTCCTCGAAGCAGGTCTACGCACAAACCTTCCAATAATGTCATTTCAGTCCCGCCAAGAGATGTAGACCTGAAGGCTCCGAGGCCATGTCGTTCGGATGGATGTCTGCAAATATCTCGAGGATGTTTTTTTCCGGATCGGAGAAAAACAAGGTTCTATGAGGCCAGTCCTGATTGGTCGGAGCTTCGATGACATCGATATTCTTGGCTCGGAGGGACTGATATGCGAGGTCGACGTCAGCGGGTGGAACCCTGAAGCTTAGCTGCATGCCTGCTGACGTTTCAGCGATATTGGGACCGTCGTATGGGCGACCACGTGAACGAAGACCCAGGAACAGGGTGCCCACTCTGAACGCAATCCAATGCTCTGTTTCCTCTTCGATCCGGAAATCGAAGGTATCGATATAAAAACGCTTCATTCTGTCCAGGTCATCACACAAGACAATTACGTAATCCATGCTCCGGATTGCACCAAGGCCGCTGTTTTCGGTCATGCTTACCTCTTTGAACACGTGTGGGACACGGTCGGGCGCTATGCCAGACCAAAGATTGTTTGTGCTTGAAACTATCTGCTGCCGGTATGTGCACTCAACTCAGATATGCTTATGCAAAGGATTAGAAATTCTCGGTCTGCATCCCCTGGCCTTTATGTCATCCTGCGCTCAGGAGAAACGAAATGACGTATCGACTACCATCACTGAACACATTGCGCGCATTCGAGGCTGCCGCCCGGCATTTGAGCTTCAAATACGCGGCCACAGAACTTGGTGTTACCGCGGGGGCGGTGAGCCAGCAGGTCAAGAAGTTGGAGACTTCTCTTGGCGTGACGCTCTTTCGGAGATTGCCTCATGGACTGCTCCTAACGAGCGAGGGGGAGACCTATCTGCCGTCGATCACGAAGGTTTTCGAAGACCTGACCCGCGCGACCGAACTCATCGCCCCGAGTATCAACAGCAAGAAATTCATGGTTGGCATATGCAATTCGATCAAACCGATGCTGCCGGCCAACTGGCCAAATCACAATGAGAACCTGCACCACCACATACGGGACTGGGCTGAAACTTCGGATTTGGAATTGCTTCGAAGCAATGAGCTGGATTGCATGATCCGCGCAGCAGGTGGTCCTTATCGGGATCTTGCCCTGATTGTCATCCCGAATGTGTCCTCTGCTGAGGACCTGCACTTTGTGTGCAAACCAGGATTGGCAGATTGTTTCCAGTCAAAAGCCATTGTGCGGGATCTGGCACTGCATCTGAATTAATAGCCATTCGGGCTATCAAACGGATTGCGAAGACAAAGGTTGGCGGGATCGACAAGGCAATTCCGGGTGTTCGGGGCAGGTGATCGCTCCAAGCCAGGTCTGCCTATTCGGGTGCCTTGAATCTTGCGGTTGGGATGACGGCAATCGGCGCCAGCTCAACGAGAAAGGATTCGTGCCCAAGGCCAGCGACCATTACGGATGTTGAAACCGGCGCAGTGTCCGCGGCCAGCAATTCTGATCGGACCTTTTGGATCGTGGGCAATTGCGCCCGATCCGTGAAGTAGGTTGTGATGGACACTATGTCGTCCAGTCTGCCACCGACCTGAGCAAGCAGGTCTTGAATGTTGTTAAAGCAGCATCTGGTTTGTGTTTCGATATCGCCGGCGCCCACAATCTGCTCATCCTTGCTCCAGGCCACTTGTCCGGTGAGATGAACCACGACGCCTTCAGGTTGGATAGCGCCCATCTGGAACCCTCGGCCACGGGCCTTCCACACTTCGTCTGCTTCGAAGCCTATCGGCATCAGTTTGTCTCCTGCGATTTACCATCGGCGAACTGCAAAGGTGGCTTCGTTTGTGCAATCTTCGATGACGGTTGAAAATGATGATCCGTATGTTGTTCGCAAACAACGATATGTTGGAACAGGCAGCTGCCGTTGGCATACCGGGTGGCAATGAAGACTTTCTGCTAATTGAGAGGCCCGACAATACAGAACCATTGGTCCCAAACGTGAGAAAGTGGCCAAAATTTAGAATAATCTACGAACACCAAAAACTAGCGACCATTCACTGTCCCACCTCTGAATTGGCATGGGGCGAGAATTTACTGCCATTTACTCAATGTCCACATTCGGCTTGCGTTCATCGCGCTCTATCCGGCGTGTCTTCCGGTTCACGCTCTATCAGGACTTCGATCTGCCCCATGACACATTCGGGCAAGGCGCCGAAGGTGAGTGCCTCCGCGAGCCCCTCGATCTGCTCGACAGTTCGTGCACCCGGGACCGGAACGACCATGTCGCCCGTGGCCCACAGCCAACCGATGGCCCCTTGCGCCAGAGTTCTGCCACCGGTCGTCAGGAGATCCCGCACAGCGTTGAGTTGGGCGAACATCGTCGGATTCGACCTCGCGCCGACAAAGTAGCTGGTTTTCGGGTTCGACGTTGAGCGGATGTCATTGGGCGGCAAGACCGTCTCCGGGCCATACTTCCCGGTAAGTAAGCCCATTGCCAACGGCGATCGGATCAGCGCAGTCTACTCGCTTTCCCGGATTGCGGCCTGAATGCGTGGCGGGCTGACCAGAACATTCATCGCGTGTTCGACGGCGACAAAAGCATCACGCGAAGCGGCGGTTGATACGCTTTCGGCGAAATCGGTGCTCCAGCCGTAGGCACGCACTTTGCCGGCCTTGACCGCCTTTTCCATCTCATCGAACATTGCCTCTGCGTGCGGAATGGGCAGGCCGTTCTGGTGAAGCAACAGCAAGTCAATCCTGTCGCGCCCCAGCCGCGAAAGACTGCGGTCGATTGCGGGCAGCACGCTTTCTGGGACAATCTCGTCTCCGGTCAGTTGCCTGGTCTCTTCGTCTATGGCGATTCCGATCTTGTTGACGATCAGCGCATCGGGGCGGTTCTTGAGGGCCTGCGCGAGCAGTCGTTCGGCATGCCCCGCGCCATAGGCCGGTGCCGTGTCGAACAGGGTGACCCCGCCGGCAAGGGCGGCATGGATCGTGCGGATGGATTCCGCATCGTCCGAGTTGGCATAACCAAGCGGCTGATCGCCTGAGAATATCGGTCCGCCAATGGGCCAGCACCCCATGCCCAATGGATTTATCTCCTGATCCAGAAACCGCATTTGAAACTCCCGATGTGTTGCTCCCGATTTGAAACCATGAACGAGGTGTAATTTCCATGAATCGCTTTGCAATGATGGTTTCATGAATGAAACGAAATTCGGTTGATGGGGTTGAGTACGGCTGAGTGCAAAATCCCCCTTTAAGGGGATTTTGGGCTAATCTGCCGTTCGCCCGAGGTGCAACGGCTTCAATGATTGAACCCTTTTCAGTCCAGCTATGACAACATCGACAGGTTGGTTGGATCTGGCTTAGCGCCTGCTGCTGTTTGCATTGCGTGGATCTGTCCCCGGTGGTGGGTCTGGTGGCTAAAGAGTTCTGCGGCGCAAAGGGTCTTTGATTTTTCGATGCGGGTTGAGCCGTCGCCTGGATACCAAACAACCATTCCATCGAGGTCAGCGTTGACAAGTCGGGCCGCCCACTCTTTGATTTCCTCGTCGCGTTGGGAACGCAAAGCTTTGAAGTCGTTCCAGTCCGAAAGGTGGCTTAACGAATGCCTGACGGTTTCTTCTGGTCTCTCGTTTCCCTTCAGTCTCAGCAATATCAGCGCATCAGCCCAATACAAATGGTTGAAGGTGGCCGCTATTGATTGGAAGAACGCGCCTCGATTCTTGTGGCGTGCTCCTTCAGTGAGCCCGTCTGCAGCAGTTACCAATGAGGTATTCTGCCAAGTATTGTAACAGGACATAAGCCGGCAATATTCGGCTGAGATCATCCTCTCAGTCTCCTTTGGTTTTCGATGTAAGGTGATATTGGGACGCTCGCTCCGAAGCGTCTTTTCCAGTGCCGATCGACACTTTGGTACCGGGCAAAGGTGACCTGCCCTGGATGCTAGTGCGGACGGTCAATCGGATTGTTTGTTGTTTCAGATGTAACGTCAAGCATGGGGTATGTCTGCTTTTATCCCGCGTCTTTCCATTTTGATCATAGCGCAGCGAAAGTCAGGGCAGGTGCCGGTTGAGTGTCCTTTAAATGGTCGGACGGGACATGGAAAACAGATCGCAAAATATCCAGACGGCCTAGGACTCAGCGGGTTACCACTGCCATGTTTCAACCAGTCGGCATTGACATTCTGAACGGCGGCAAGCGTCCAGGAGCTCAAAAGCTGGACGTTCCAAACCGTTCATGATTGCCTCGATCCGGGCAGGGGACGTTTCACCGGCCTTTTCGGCCAGCATTGAAAGCGTCAGATGGCCGGGTTCATGTTCGCTTTTACGCCGTGGAAATTGATGGTCCCGCCGTTGTTGCAAATTTCGCCATTGATGAAGCCATGAACCGTTACTTTCCCGCGCTGCTCAATGTGCAAATCACCATTGACCATGCCGTACAAAATGAACTCGACGCCCTCACGCACAGAAACATTTCCATTGATCAATCCATGGAAGGTTGAATCCTGGCAGAAGGCCAGAGGGCCGTTCAGACGTCCTTCTATGTTGTTCATGGTTCTTCTTTCCTCAGACATTATTTCGTGGTCCTTGCCAGCTCGTCGTGGCGGAGTTCGATTGGCGGGTGTGAACGAAGCATCCATTGAGTGAACGTGTCACCCTTCCTTTCATCCAAATGGTTGATGTCATCCAGGAACCCGGAAATGCCGATGCCGTTCATCAGTTTGCAGGCAAACCTGTCGGCCTGGTATTCCCGGAGTTGGGACGTGGATTCGTTCAGCAATTGCGCGATATCGCAAGGAATGCGGAACAAAATCGTTGCGACGGTGGAGATGAGGCCGGCGATCGGGATCCTGGAAATCGTGTTGTTGGCAAGCGGGCCCCCAAAGTTCACCGGCATCGTCATGTAGTGCAGGAACATATTGGTGTGGGTGTCCCAATGGCGCAGATGGCCGATTTCATGTGCGGCAATCCCGGCCAGGCGCTCGATGCCCGCCTGTGTGTCGCTGTACTTGTGCAAGATGCCCTTGGTGTAGCAGACCCGGTTATGGGCGTAGGCATAGGCGTTGATTTCCCCTGTATCTTGCACCCGCCAGGCCACCTGCGGCAGTTTGACGCTGGGTGTTTCGGCGCAAGTTTGAAGCTGTTGCTCGATTTTGCGAACAATTTCCATCTCTAATTGTGACAAGCGCCGGCCGCCGAAGCGGATATCGAAGGCTTTGGCTGCGATTTCGGGCACATATACAACCATAACGGTAGGGCCGAACGCAATGATCATTGAAATGGCAACGCCTTCCAGGTTCGAAATACCCAGATCGCCATAATAGATACTGAAGGGGGTAAGGATAAGTGAATGCGCAAATGCCCCAAACAGAAACGAGGACACGGCCGCGCTCGACAAGCTTAACAGTCTGACGATCTCAATAATGGTCACCCGGATGAAGGAAGGCATTGAATTTATTCCTTAAAACGCCTTTAGCGTATATTCTCCGCAGCAATTGGTTGCAACAAAAGAGAAGTAAAATCAGCGTCTTGTCAAGAGTAACTATCCGCAGAGTTAAGAAATAATGTCTGAAATGCTCTTTTTGGACTAAAGTCCCTTCCGGTTTTACTAAAATGTTTATTGTGATATAATTGTTCAAATAAAAGTGATACACTGAAAAATGCTCAGTTAAATTGGAGTTATTACGCATTCATTTTGTGAAGACTTGGGTAATATTGCGGCGGTTGGACTACAGATTCGTACAACCGATTTGGCGTATGCGTCGGATCGGGCTGGCAATCTTTGATGGAGATAGGAAACATTCGGCCCGGTTCATGGGCCTCAAAGTAGAAATCCCCAGACCCGGAAAACCGGACCCAAGGACACCTAAAGATCTAAACAGACAATTGGATCTTTAGAGTGCTCCCGACAATTTGGCAAGCTCGAACGCAGATTTTTGCGAACGGCTTTCTATTGTCTGCTGGCAACCGCAGGTTTTGGGGGCAAGGAGCCGTATTTGAACAATCTGGAATACCCTGAATTGCCGGAGCGGCTGGCCGCCGCTCTCCGCCTACAAGGCCGGGATTTTTACGACAGACCGGACTTTGTCCCGTCCCGGAGATTGCCGGACGGGAAATCCAAATGGGATGTTGTCAAGAGTTTCAAGGCCGCTCGAAAGTCGCTTGGCCTGACATCGGCCCTTACCCAGTATCTGGAATATCTGGTCGGCCGCACCGAGGACCAGGACTGGCGTCCTGGATCCTGTCCGATTGTGTTTAGCCCGGTCGCTTCGGCAGTGGCGTTCTTCGACGTCGATGCCCGGCAGATCAACACCTACGAACGCGATCTTGCTGCCCTTGGACTTTTGACCCGGCACGATTCCGGCAATCGGCGCCGCTACGAACAGCGGTATAAGGACGGCTCTTTGAGGTATGCTTACGGTGCTGACCTGTCGCCGCTGATCGAACGATACGAAGAGATCGTGAAGATGGTAGAGGCGGACAGGCAGGAACTCGTCCTCAGAGGCACACAGATCAAAGCCGTTAAAGCCTGGCGCCGAGTCTTGAAAGACGGGCTGCGCAAAGCGCGAGCCCTGAGCATCCGGACGAAAGTCGTTGCGGAAGCATCCGGTCTCGTTGAGAGCCTACCCAAGACGTTTCCCACCAAGTGGACCTCAATTGAATTCTGTGCACTTGCAATGAAATTGGAGGATCTGTGCATCGCACTGAAAGCAGAATTGAAGCCGTATTCGCAGGAAAAAACCTCCGACCAGACGGAAGAAAATTTCCGGCACCATAATACCAATAATACAACCTTATTTCACTACGGGAACTGTTATGGGGCTTCGCCCCAAAAGCGGACATCACCTGATCGCGATGAAATTACTCTTGAAGCAGAGCCCGCTATCGCGGGCGGCATTGAAAAAGAGAAGAGCAGGTGCACGAGCAACCCGGACAGCCCGCCCGGTGCAGAGGCGAGGCCGCACGCCGCGGGAGGGGGCAGCACCGGGATCGAACACATACGCCTCGATCAGGTGCTTGACGTTTCCAGTCTGTTGATGCGGCAGATGATTTACGAAGAAGCCGAGCAGGGCGGCGTCAATTGGGCTGTCCTCGACAGGGCCGCTGCGCAGGCGGCCGCATTCCTCGGTGTCAGTAAGCTCCCTTGGCACGATTTGCGCACGGAGATCGGTTCTACCGCGGCCGCCGTCTGCATTGTCATCACCGAACGCCACATCTCCGATCCGCAAAAACCGTTCAACAACCCGGGCGGTTTCGTCCGCGGACTGCTCGACCGCGCCAGAAATGGAAAACTGCACCTTCACAAAAGCATCTTCGGACTCATCAAATGCGACAACTCCGAAAAGCCAGGCGGACTGACCTGATGGTCGGGCTGATCCTTGAGGCAGAGGGCAGGCCCCCGCGCTCCGCCAAGGTTGCCTATTGCCCGCGTCCGGCAAGCCGGCCGACCTGGACAGAGCGCTCCTCTGGTCCGGCGTCGCCGAAAGTGAAAACAAGATTGTTCAAATGAGGATTTTCGTTCATGAGAAAGTTCATTCTTGCGGCCCTGTCCGCCCTGATGCTCACTGCATGCCGGACAACCGACGGCGTATCCATATACTCGCCCGACAACAAACCGACCGTTGTCACACCCAGATCGAAGCCCCAGGCGAAGGCTGCCGAAAAAGCCATTTTCACGAGGCCTGCACTCGGATTCAAGGTCACTCAGGAAACACCCACGCGCATACTTTTGTCGAAATACCTTCCGGCCAACGTCAACGACAACAATTCGCTCAAGCACCGGACCAAGGGAAGGCCTCTTGCTCAGGTCGAACTCACGTTTCGCTCGGAAGGCGGCAAAACCCGTGTCACGGCCGACAACGGGATGCTGCTCAATCCGTATGGCACCGACAAGGACAAGTTCAATCTCCTGCAAATATCCGATGGCCGGCGCCTTAAGAAAAAACTCAACGAGCTGGGCTGACGGAGGCGAAATCATGGGAGCTACAGCGCTAAAGGCCATAGAAGCAAATTTTGAAGAACCGCCACTTTGCGCCGAAACAATCCGGCGCCTGACGGATGCCGGCATTGCCTTCATGGCCGAGCTCACGACCCCGCTTGGATGCGAAAACGTCCATTTCGGTCCGGAGGACCTAAACCGGCTCCTGGAGGACAAGACAGGGTTTGCGGCCGGCTATTTCGGCGTCACGCGCCAACAGTATCTGGACTGGATCGCAACCGGAGGAAATCCACGGTGTAGCAGCGAAACCAGGTCCGGCAAACCTTGCAGGAAACCGGCAGGAGGCCGCTACCAGATCGGCATCGACGAATGGCTGGCTAGCGACGGCGGATTGTGCCGGAGCCATGAAACCAGGGTGCTCAACAGGATCAGAAAATCGCGCTGATCAGCAACAGGGGAGAGAAATTATGTTGGAAAACGAGGATCAGCCGATCCGGGAAATGCCACTTTGCATGGAAACGATCCAGCGCCTGGCGATGTTTGGCATCACCTTCAAGATTGAATTCTATGCCGCGGGGTTCCAGACCGAAATCCATATCAGACCTGACGATATTCCACGCTTCCTGGATCATGCCCCCCTGTTCGTCGCCTCTTATTTCGGCGTCACACTGGAACAGTACTATGATTGGCTTGAGACCGATGGCTATCCAAGATGCAGTGCCAGAATCGGCACCGACCGGCCTTGCAAGAGACCGGTTCTGGGCGTGCAGTGTGGGCCGAAAGAGTGGGCGTTAAGAGATGGCGGACTGTGTGAATTCCACAGGCATTGACGTCATTGGGCCGAAACACTACCGTTCGCAACTCGATCGGCAATTGAAGGCTTCAACCCGGAAATCTTGAACGTTGATCGATTGACCCCATCGGAACTGCCCCCGATGGGGTTTTTCATCAGGCGGAGCAAACTTGATTGTAGCGGATTGAAACTATCCGGGCTCCGGCGCGACTCGCGTGTTCGTCATAGCCTGGACAAAGCTATCAGGATCTCATCATCGAAGATTCCGAGAGTCAATTCCTGAAGACTTGAACTCAGATGGTTATGTAACCGGTAGAACTTCTATGAACGGCGTGAGTCCGAAGGACATGTATTCGTCAACTGAGCAGGTGAGATTTACAACGGTCATGATCTTACCGCTATGCAATCAACACCTTTATTGCCAAACTCAGTCAGGTTGAAGGAGCATCATTTTATCAAGTAAGTTTGATGTAATGTAAAATATACGTTACCGGTTTCAGTAATTAATATTTATGGACAAGTTTAATTGATTTAATTGTGCATGGAACTCTTAAAAATAAAGACTAAATAATATTTGATCGCTGTTTCTGGCATCAGGCTTTCGGTCATGAAGAAATTGCCGGGCACTCCTTACGCTTCGCCTGATTATTATGGTGAAGCAAAATTGAGAATAGTCGCCAATATGATGAAAACTAGTCCAGTTCAATGCTCAGACTTAGGTTTTAACAAAAAGAAGTTGGAATTCTAATCTCATCTAGAGGTAATTCTAGTAATCTTTGGAATGTTGAAGTTTAATTGTCTTGATAATTTTTTAAAATATTTCATGACGTCAAGATCTTAATCCACTTTCTTGTTAAATTGGAGGGGGTAATCGTGGCTATACTTACATACGACAAGTCCGAGAATGAAGTTGATCAACAGGTCGTAAAAGGAAAATTACGCACGCTTGTGATATCGAACCTGATTGATGATCAAGTAACTTTTTGCATGAACGTAGATCCATACGGTGAAGGGAAGAATGTGACTATCTCGGCGACCGTACAGGAATTTGCCGAAGCAATTAGCGGTTCTTATGATTTTGAAAATCTTCTCGCCAACGTTGCATATCTTCAAAATAGTGATTCCGCCCTCCTAAAGTCTTTCGTTCCACTCAAATTAATGAAGGAATATCAAAAGAATGCAATTGAGCTGGCCTCTATCTTTCAAAAAATTCTTGATCAAATAGAAAGAGAACTTCCGCAATTTAATACCTGGATAGCCTGCGCGGAAAAAAAGCAAGACGATTCTTGCCCGTCTGATTTGCCTATACATGACAGCGTAGATTCCCACTCTTCATAATGCGGTAAAGAGCAAGGTAGGTCAGGTTGTCGAGTAACTTTTAATCGATGAGAAATCAGCCAAACTATCGTTGATTGATATTTTGAATTGAATTTTCATTTTGAGACATTTGAGCAAGTAAAATAGAGATAAATAAAGCAATGTCTAAGGTCTATTTTAAAAACTGGAAGCAGTAAATTGATCATGATAAGTAAATGTAAACGTATTACTGATAATTGCGTAGCTTGAAATTTTCGATCGAGAGGAAAGCTCATGATGCGCAGTATTTTAGTGGCTCTTATTGCAATCTACGCAAGTCCGGTTTTTGCCGAGGCATCGTTTGGGACGTGGCAGATTGATGCCGAAGACACGGCACTTTTTTATGTAACTACGAAAAAGGAGCATGTTGCTGAAACGCACATGATTCCAGACGTTTTCGGCGGGCTTTCTGCAGAGGGGTTTTTGCGCGTTGCGTTGGATATGGGGTCTGTCCAATCTGGAATTGAAGTTCGCGACGGGAGGCTTCGCGAACATTTGTTCGATGTTATAAACTTTCCAGTCGCGACCTTCACGGCCGAGATAGACGTCACCGAATATGAGAGCCTTTCGATTGGCGAAAGTATGGTCGGATACATTAACGGGGACCTCGTAGTCGTGGGGACCGAAGGTTTTGTTGACTTTGATGTCTTGGTCACTCGAGTTAATGAGAACCGAGTTGTTGTGAGTTCGCTCGGGCCGGCCATAATTAACGGTGCAGACTTCGGACTGACTGAAGGCATCGATAAGTTACGTGAACTTGCCAAACTTCCGAGTATCTCTTACTCGGTTCCGGTGAACTTCGTGATTTCACTTGTTCGCACCCAATAATTCTGGAGCATTTGACGATGCTGAGATCCGTCTCAACAAAGCTTGTCTTTGTATGTTGTCTCGCTCTATTGCCGGGCCTCATAGCGTTTGCTGGCGGTCGGGTCATAGCTATCGAACAGGAAGCACTAACGGGTGCTTTGCGCAAAGAAGCACAGGCGGCGGAGTTAAAGTCTCAACTTGATACTGCCGTCCAACACTTACAGGGCGTCATTATTTCGAGCCAATCTGTGTCGGATGAAAACATCGACAGAGATTTTGCTGACAAGGTGGCTCAAATTAAGTCGTTGCTCGCAGAACTAAACAGCCTTTCAGCAGTTAAGTCTTCTGCTAGTCAGACTCATGCCGGTGAGAACAACGCGGAAGCTGAACAGCTGATAGTCGTTACTCCGACCGATGTCGAGCACATCGAAAAAGCCTATGCGGCTATGCTTCAGGAAATTAGATCTCTCAACGCGGCAACCATCGAGTTCGATGAAAAGGTCATGGCCGGGTTGAACAGACCACTGGCTGCCTTGAATGTCATTGCGTTCGATACCGGAAATCAGGAGATAATTGCAATTGTTGGCGAAATTGAACGCCAACTGCTTCGGTTCGAATTGGCAGAATTGGACTTTCTACGAAACCCAACAGCTGAGACTGCCGGCGCTTTCAAAGCAAGTGCTCGCGATCTTCGTGAGAAAGTTAGGATAGCCAGGGCAACGTTTAGACGTGACGGAAAGATCGAAGCCAAAGCTCTTTTTGACGCTTCACGCCATGCCGAAAATAAACTCAAGGCAATCGTTTCTTTGGGGCTTAACAGCCAGGAACTGAGTGCGAGCATGGTTCAAGTGCATACACCAGACTTAACGAACGCAGTTGCTGCAGCGGCAGAAGCAATTCAGGCCTCCGTAGCTCAGGATACGTCATGGAGTCAGGCCCATGTTCGGTCAGTTCAAAATCTGATCACTGTTGGTGTCCTTTGCACCCTGCTCATTGTCATTGCTATTGTTATAGCGCTTTCTCGTAATCTTTCGCGAGCGTTTAGAGCTATTTCATCCGCAATGGCCTCATTGGCTGATGGACATGAGGAAACCCATATTCCTCATACCGGGAGAGGTGATGAATTTGGAATCATGGCCCAGGCTCTTGAAGTCTTCCGCGACAATGCCAAGAAAGTAGCGTTGCTCGCAGAAGAAAAAGAACTTCGCGATGCACGGTCTGTTGAGGAAAGAGCCGCGACACTCGAAGACTTGGCACTTCGGTTTGAGTCCTCAATTACGCGAATAGCCGAGGATGTCGGCTGTTCAGCGATTTCGATTGCCGAAGAATCTGTCTCAGTGAATCAGCAAATCAGTAATGCGAGGCAACAAGCTGCAGGTGTTGACCAGTCGGCGGTCCGCGCCTCGGAAAATGTCGAGTCAATTGCATCGGCATCGGAGCAATTGTCACAGTCCATATCTGAAATAGGCCAGCAGGCCGGCAATGCCACGATCATTGCCATGCGTGCAGTGTCGGAAGTTGATGAAACGCAACGCGAAGCGAAGAACCTGGCAGAAAACGCGCAAGAAATAGGTACAATAGTCGAACTCATACGAGAGGTTGCAGAGCAAACCAATTTACTCGCCCTCAATGCGACAATAGAAGCTACCCGTGCAGGAGACGCCGGACGTGGTTTTGCTGTTGTTGCTGCAGAAGTGAAATCACTTGCTGAGCAAACCCAAAGGTCAACAAAGGAGATCTCCGCTCAGATAGAAACTATCCAGGAGGCGACAGACCGGATGACAACTTCGACGGTCTCGATCGGAGACACAATTGAGGAGATCGCTGCGGTTGCATCTCAGATCGCCACCTCTGTTGACCAGCAAAATGCAGCGGCCGAAGAAATTGCTCATTCTATTAGTATCACCTTGAATGAAACCCGGAATGCGAGCAACGCAATCAGCTCTGTAACGACAGCGACGGAAACGTCTCTTGAGAATGCCGAAACGTTGCTCGAGGCATCGGAAATGTTGAAACACAATGCCGACACTCTACGGGGTCGCGTCGATGGTTTTGCAAGGGAAATTCGATTGGGTTAAGAAGTTCAGAAGTTATCACCCAGTCGCACAAAGATGGATGTGCAGTGACGGCGAATGACAACTCAGGAAGGCAAGTCCATTAGGAATAGCATTTAGAACTTTCCAAATCCGTTCAGGCCGTTCTTAGTTTCGGATTCCGGTAGCTGCCTTCTTCCCAAACCAAAACTCTGATAGTTCCTCGGCCGGGAGCGGAGCAGAGAACAAATACCCTTGTTGATTTTCACATCCAAGCTCTAGCAGGATATCTCTCTGGTCTTCACTTTCTATGCCTTCGGCAATTACGCTGATCCCAAAATTGTCAGCAATATCTATGATGCAGGCGACCATCTTTTGATGCGCTTTGGAAGTCGTTAGCTTAACCGTCAAATCTCGAGCGATTTTCAAACGGCTTGGAGAAAGAGACTGAAGGCTCATCAGGGAAGAGTGACCGGTACCAAAATCATCAATTTCGATGGCAATCCCCAGCTCTTCAAGCGCGTCAAGATTGTGCCGCATCGTGTCATCCATATTGTCGAAAAGAATGCTCTCCAAAAGTTCAAAGGACATACGCTCGACTGGCACAGCCAAGGACTTTATCGAAGTGATCAATCCGACTTCCGACAAACGTTGAGACGATACATTTGTTGAAAGATTAGGCAGTTTGAAACCTGACTGATCCCACGTCGCGAAGTCGGTGAGAGCTTTTTCGAGGATCAAGGAATCGATTTTCGCGGTAACGCCCATGCGATCAGCGATCGGAAAGAATACTCCGGGTGAAAGAATTTCACCATTGGGACGCCGCCATCGAGCCAATGCCTCGACACCCACTATTGCTCCAGTCCTCGCATTTATTTGTGGTTGGTAAACGGGATAAATCTGTTCGTCTCGAATGGCGGCCATAAGCTCGTCAGCAAGAACTTTGCGATGTTCCATCGACGTGCGCAATTCGTCGCTAAAAAACTGGTATCGCCCTCGGCCTTTCTCTTTTGCCTGGTAAAGTGCGATATCCGCATTGGTCAGTAGACGTGATGCGTCGACAGACACTCCTTGATCGTCATTGGCTGCTCGAATTTCAATTCCTATACTTGCCCCAAATTGACAGATATCGCCTTCAAAGAAGATTGGTTTGGAGAGTTCATCGATAATCCGGTTGGATAGGCTTACGAGCGGTTTTTTCTCTCCCTTTGAATTGACGAGTATGACAAACTCATCGCCGCCGACACGAGAAATAAAATCAGACTTTCTGGTAGATTTGCGAAGCAATGTTGAAACGTGTTGCAACACGTAATCGCCGGCACCATGTCCCAGCGTGTCATTTATTTGTTTGAAGTGATCAAGATCAATATGAACAATGGCAATGCCAACGCCCGAGGACTGCACGACTGCCAGCCGTTCATCGACCTCTTTTTGCAAGTAGCGTCGGTTTGGTAGTCCGGTTAAGGGATCATGATGAGCTTGATATTCGGCAGAATGTTTTAGTTGTTCAAGAGTATGGTTGTTGAGCTCCGCCGTTTCATAAGCGGTTTCGAGTTGTTGTGCTTGTGAAAGAATTGATTTGCGAAGGAAAAAAACTGCCAGAATTAGTGATATTCCAAATAAAGCTAATCCTATTCTGAATGAATTGGTGGTTAGTTCCAGGTTGTTTAACTCTTTTTCTAGGCGGGAATTCAGGATATCTGACACGCCTATCCAGAGAGAATTTATAGCGTCGTCAAACCGTATTTCGATGTTCTGGAGTTCGAGAAGGTCGACCTGAGCTCCCGCTCTATACTCTTCAATTGAACGAATGGTGCTGACAGCTGAGCGCTGAAACTCATTACTCATTCTTCTGTAAGTATTTCCAAGGTTTGCTGTATGAGCAAGGCTGGTTGCATCAAATGAACCAAGTGGCAAATGACTGACCCTGGAAATATTATCGGCTGCGGATTTGAATTGGCCTGCATTCACAATGAAGGCCATTTCATCCATTTGATTCAGAGAGGGTTTGTTTTGAAGATTTTCGCCGAAGCGAACCAAGAGATCAATCCGATAACTTACCTCCGGAATTCGATCAAGTAAGATGGAGGAGTATTCAGGGTTGAAGTCAGAATAAGCACTGTCGAGGCGTGATTTGCGTGCAAGTTTCAGAATTATCTTATGCGCTAGTGACAGTGCTTTTTCACTTGCAGTAGTTTCACCGATAACTATTTCCCAATTCTCCTGGATTGCCGAAGCCTCGTCGACAGAAAGGAAGTCGGGGTGTCTTGCACCCTCCCAGAGTTGTTTTGATTGAGGCTTGATGGCTACAGACCGATTTACATCGTTAGCTGTCGACCAAACTTTGTGAATGATCTTTGCACTTTCGGCCGCCGTTCGCAATTGAGATAGGCGTATTTCAATGAAACGTTCGCCGATCAGAGCTAGCGCCATAAGGGGCACTAAGAGAATGAGTA
>NZ_JAILWL010000089.1 GCF_025698965.1 Roseibium sp. | reverse complement strand
TTTGGTTTTGGCGGCACAAATGCGTCTCTGGTTTTCCGTAAAGTTGCCGCATAACCCATTCAGGTTCTCTCAAGCCGGTTCTGATTCCCGAACCGGCTTGAGATATTGATTGTGACAACTCGCCCGCTTGAGCTCGGATCTCGGAATTAGGGCTCAGCCTTGGAGGTGCGACCCGATATGCGCATTAAGCCGAAAAGCCCGCGTGAAGCTTTGCAGCCCGAGCCGGCACCAGAACCGCCTCAGCGGTCCCGGCACGTGCGTAACCCCTTTGTCATTCTCATCAATATGGTCATTACGCTGGCCGTGTTTGGTCTGGCTGCGCTCGGTGCAGCTCTCTATTTCGGCAAACAGAAGTTCGAAGAAGCCGGTCCGCTCCAGCAAGAGGCAACCGTTGTGATTTCTTCTGGTGCCGGTTTGAGCGGCATCACCGACCGTCTCGCAGGCAAAGGTGTCATCAGCGATAGCATGTTTGATGAGTGGATCTTCAATCTGGGGATCCGTTTCTACAAGAACGCCACGAAGCTGAAAGCCGGTGAGTATGCCTTCGCACCGGGCGTTTCTATGCGTGAGATCATGACGGATCTTGTTGACGGCAAGGCCGTTACGCATTCGGTGACCGTTCCTGAAGGCTGGACGACAGCTCAGATCATTGAGCGGATCCGCGAGCATCCTGTGCTGGAAGGTGAGATCACGGAAGTCCCGGTTGAAGGCGCATTGCTGCCGGAAACCTATACGTTCGCGCGTGGAACGACCCGTCAGGATGTTCTCAACCAGATGAAAGATGCGCAGGAAAAACTGCTTGCAGAGATCTGGGAACGGCGCACCGAAGGATTGCCTGTCGAATCTCCTGAAGAGCTGGTGATCCTGGCATCGATTGTCGAAAAGGAAACCGCGCTGGCCGATGAACGCCCACGGGTTGCTGGTGTTTTCGTCAACCGGTTGAACAAGAACATGCGACTTCAGTCCGATCCGACCATTCTCTACGGGCTATATGGTGGCGAAGCGTGGTTGCAGGATCGTTCGGCGATCAAGCAGTCCGAACTCAAGGCCGAGAACAAATACAACACCTACCAGATTGACGGTCTGCCTCCCGGTCCGATCGGCAATCCGGGTAGAGCCGCGATGGAGGCAGTTGCCAACCCGTCGCGGACCCAGGACTTGTTCTTTGTCGCTGACGGCACGGGCGGACATATTTTTGCTGAAACTTACGAACAGCATCAGGATAACGTCCGCAAGTGGCGCCGGATCGAAAGAGATCGCCGCGAGGCTGAGAAGAACCAGGAAGCACAGCCTGCCACGTCCAACTGACGACATATTTGGCATACGATGCCGGTGGGCCAGGTAAACTCCGGAGGGGCAGATGTCACTTGCCAGCATGACAGGATTTGCGCGGGCACCGGGGGAGTCGGGACCGGTCCGCTGGACCTGGGAACTCAGGTCCGTCAACGGCAAGTCTCTGGATCTTCGAATTCGCATCCCGACCGGGCTGGAAACGCTTGAACCCAGAATCCGGGAACGGTGCAGCAAGGTGCTGAGGCGGGGCAATGTTTCGATCGGACTTGCCATGCAGCGGGACCAATCTGAGCAGCAGCTTCAGGTCAATGAATCTGCGCTCGACGCTGTCCTGTCCACGATCGATTTGTTGAAAGCCAGAGTGCCGGATCTGGCACCACCTTCACTTGATGGTATCCTGGCGCAAAAGGGTGTTTTTGAGCTGAAGGAGCCCGAGGACGACGAAGAGGTCCAGGCTGCCTTGCACAACGCGCTTCTGGCAACACTGGATGTGGCGTTGATCGATCTTGTTGATATGCGCCACACGGAAGGACATTCGATCAGCACAGTGGTGCGCGCACAGATCGATCGGATTGCGGAATTGACACAGGCCGCAGAAGACCTTCCAGCCCGCAAGCCCGATGCAATCAAGGCCCGGTTGAAGAAACAGGTCGCCGATCTCATGGATGCGTCCGATGGTCAACTCGACCCGCAGCGGTTGCATCAGGAGGCCGTGTTCCTGGCAACCAAGGCAGACATTCGCGAAGAACTGGACAGGCTTCATGCCCATGTCGCAGCTGTTCGGGAACTGATGGACACGGGTGGGGCGATTGGCCGGCGGCTCGACTTTCTGGCACAGGAATTCAATCGTGAAGCCAATACCTTGTGTTCAAAGTCCAATGACGTGGATCTGACGGCAATCGGGCTGGACTTGAAAGCCGTTATCGATCAAATGCGTGAGCAGATACAGAATCTGGAGTAACCCGCAATGTCCGACGCGCCGTCAGGAAAAACCACCGGAACCACTGTCAGTGCCGACGAGGCTGAGCAGCAGCGGCGCGGCCTGATGCTGGTCCTGTCGTCGCCGTCCGGCGCAGGTAAGTCGACCATTGCGCGTCTCCTTCTGGACCAGGAAGAAAACCTGGAACTGTCGATCTCGGTAACCACGCGCCCGCGGCGTTCGAGCGAAGTGGATGGGGTTCACTATCATTTTCTGGATCCCAATCGTTTTGAGCAAATGCGCGAGCATGACGAGTTGCTCGAGTGGGCGGAAGTGCACGGCAACTACTACGCCACGCCTCGTGGCCCCGTCGAAAACGCAATTGAGAACGGCCGGGATATTCTCTTTGATATCGACATTCAGGGTACCTTCCAGCTTTATGAAAAAATGAGGTCCGACGTCGTTTCAATCTTCATCCTGCCGCCGTCGATCGCGGAAATGAAATCACGTCTGCACCGCCGCGCAGAAGACATGGACGAAGTGATCGCCAAGAGATTGAAAACGGCCGTTGGAGAAATGCGCCACTGGTCTGAATATGACTATGTTGTCGTCAACGACGATCTGGAACGCGCTTACCAGAACGTTCGGGCCATCCTGAAGGCCGAACGCCTGAAACAATTCCGCTCGCCTAAGATCGGACCGCTTATTCAAGGCATGGTTGACGATCTGAAATCCGAACTCGGCGAGACCGAGTAACTCTCGGGCAAGACCGTCGGCGAGAGAACCTCTTTGCGCTTCATATGGACTAATCCTGATCGACATCGATACGGGCCTCGTCAAGAGATGTAATGCCTATGGCATCAGGTCCGTTCAACGTATTGAGATGCAACTGAATGCGCCACAGGTGATAGGACACCCTGTGCAGCCATCGCATTGCGTCAAGCTTTATCCAAACCGTCTCGCCGGCAATCCTGTTCGACGCGACGTCGGAAATCAGGCTATTGCGCCTGATTTCACGCTGGCGCCGCAGGATGCGCTGAAGTCGGTTCAGCGTCTGCTCGCAGGTGGCCGAACTTTCATTGTGATCACGATCCGCGGTAACGCGAAGCAGAAGTATTGCGAAACGTTGCAAGCGATCGTCTTGAGACAACTCGGCCAATCTGTCCGATTGGCTGCACCGATAAAGCAGTCTGTCCAGATGATCGAGAATGTGAAATCCAGAACGGATCTGCCGTAACAGATGTTCATCGGTTTCCGTCACAGCAATACGATCCAGAAAACTACGTGTTTCCTCGATTGCCGATTCCAGACCATCAGGTTCGAATTCTTCCTCTTTGGCAACTGAAGCGCCCAGTCTTGCACGCAAGTGTGCAGTGATCGCATTGGTTAGTTTTTCTACGGTCTGAGTTGCCAGCCCGGTTGCAGCGTCAGGTTCACCAAGAACTGCCGGATCCAGTGATCGGGTGAGAGGAGCGCTTTTGTCCGGGACAAGGAATTCGATAAAACGAGCAAACGGAACCGCAAATGGAAGAACCAGAACAACGCCCAGCAGATTGAAACTGGTATGAAACGCGACCAAGGCAATTTGTGCGTCGCCTGCAAACAAGGGCGCGGCAAACCTGCCGAAGGGACCAAGCAGAAAAAAGGCAGCGGTACCCGTCATGATGTTGTAGATGACGTGTGCATATCCGGTACGTTTCGCCATTGTACCGCCACCGACTGTCGCGAGAACTGCGGTGAAAGTCGTGCCGATATCCATGCCGATGACGAGCGCTGCAGCCTGGGGAAAATTGATTGCACCGGCGCCGAGAGCAGCAAGAGCTGTTGCAACACCGGCGCTGGATGATTGCGTCACCAGTGTAATCAAGATGCCGAGCAACACGAGTTGCAGCCGGCCAAATATCGTGTCTGGTGGAAAATCTGTCGGGGTGACAACACCGCTGAAGGCATCAAGGCCCTGTTGCATGTGATCAATGCCGATGAATATCAGGCTGAAACCAGCAACTGCCTTACCGATATGCGCCGTACGCCCCTTGAAGGCAAGGCTCAACACAGCCCCAAGAAAGACAAATGGCAACGCAATCTGCCCCAGATCCAGTTTGAAGCCGAGTATGGCAACAAACCACCCGGTCAGCGTCGTTCCTAAATTAGCGCCGAAGATGATCCCGAGTGCCTGAGGAAATGTCAGTAGACCGGAAGCTACAAAACCAACCACCGCCACCGTCGTAGCGCTTGAGGACTGGATAACTGCAGTTGTAAGAGCACCCGTGGTGGCTCCGGACAGGGGGGTGGAGGTGAACGATCCAAGAATTTCGCGCATGCGGTGGCCGGCAATGGCCTTCAGACCACTGGTCAGCAGGAACATGCCGATGAGAAAAAGCCCAACGCCGCCAAGCGCAGACAAAAAGCTTAGCACCATAAATCAAGACTATCCGACGGTGTGATCACCGGCAAACTTCAGGGGCCGAAAGTGTCCCGGAGGGGTGTCGGCACATATCAGCGCTTAAGCATGAGATCTCTGCTCTTTTCAGTCGTTTCGGCAATGCGTTTCCGGTAAAGCGTCGCAATCCTGTCCTTAACCGTTGCGAGTGCAGGGTGTAGCCGCAGTCTTTCGTGAAAGCTTATCCAGGATTCGCTTTGACCGAGCTCTACAGAAGATAGTCTGAGCAAACCCTGTGTTTCGCCAATCCATCCAGGCAGTATTCCCATAGCTTGTCCACTCAGAAGCAAATTCAGCAATGAAACCGAATTGTTTACAGCAAAACGACATTGCCTGGTTTTCAGGATACCATTGAGAAGTTGGGAGGATCCAAGCCGTGCGCGTGTTCCGCAATAGCCGGCCCAGATTTGGTCAGGCCAGGTATTCTGGTCGCGAGCGTCTGGATGGAACTGGCAGTAAGCCTCAGAAGCGTAAACATGAAATCCGGTGTCGCCAAGTTTCTGTGCGATCAGATGAGATTGTTTTGGCGGCCGGTTACCTACCGCAATATCGGCGGAATTCCTGCTGAGGTCCCAAAAGTCGTCATCTGCGTAAAACTCCAACCGGACACCTGCAAGCCCGTGCACAAGTTCGCTTGCATGTTGCGATAAGAAGAACTGTCCCCATTCTCCAAGCGTGATCCGACACACCTGATCCGGCAGTTCGGATTTTTCCAGATCCACGGCTCGTTCGAAATCGGCAGCGCCACGCGCCATTTCCCGTGCGACTTCAATCAGACGCTTACCGCCGTCGGTCAACCGATAGCCGGTCTGACGCCGGTCGAACAGCTGCAAATTCAACTGATCCTCCAGGCGACCGATCTGACGGCCGACCGTTGGCTGTGACAATGACAATTCTTTGGCCGCAGCACTCAGGCTTTGCAGTTCTGCCACCGCAAGGAACACGCGAATGGCGTCCCAATCAAATTTGCTATCATTCATAAATGAATAATAGCATGCCATATCATTCAATTACATGCATGAATTTCTACGGCACACTCCCAACAAGCAAGGAGTTGTCGGACATGATCATGAGATGGTTGAAGCGGAACATCATACAGAAACGCAATAGCGCACCCTCGGCGCTTTACCTGTCTCGCAACCCGGAGCAGTGGCCGTCCTGGATCAAACGAGACCTCGGCCCAATCCAAATCAGGGGAGACTGTCAGCACGCGCAAGAGACAGTCTTCCCAAAAGGAAAACTGCACCTCAAGGCTCGCGCCAATTGATGTAGCTGCGCCTGTTGAAGGCTAGCCGGTGCTTTGGCGACCTCAAAGGCCGCACAGTATCGTTCAGAGGGAGCAGGCTATGGATCAACAAAAGGAAAAGCGAAAATGTCTGGCTGCGTCTGGACGTCGCCCGGATCAACCGCTGATCTTACAAGGGGCATGACCTAACCCTGCGCGGCCTGGAACACATTCGCGAGTTCCACAAAGCCAGGAACGTCAATCTCTTCCGCGCGAGCGGTTGGTTTCAAACCGGACTGTGTGATCAGGTCTTCGGCTTCGGGAGAGAGGGATTTCAGGCTCGCGCGCAACATTTTGCGGCGTTGGCCAAATGCTGCCGCCGTGACTTTTTCCAACGCTTTCAGGTCGCAGGGCAGGGGATTGGGGTTCGGTTCCAGATGCACGACCGCTGACGTTACCTTCGGCGGAGGAATGAAGGCCTTGGGGCTGATGTCAAACAGTATTCCGCCCTTGCACCGCCAGCCCGCCAATACGCCAAGCCGGCCATATGCTTTGGAGCCTTGCTTTGCCGTGATCCGCTCGCCGACTTCCTTTTGAAACATCAATGTCAGTGAAGACCAAAATGGCGGCCACTCCGGTGTCGTGATCCAGTTGAGCAGAAGCTGGGTCCCGACATTGTATGGAAGATTGGCGGCAATCCTGACCTTGCCACCCCCGGTCAATTCGACCGGATCAAGGTCCAGTGCATCTCCTTCCACGACGTCCAGCCGGCCCGGGTAATGGTCGGAGATTTCGCTGAGTGCCGGCAGGCATCGGCTGTCTTTCTCTATCGCGACAACCTTTTTTGCGCCTGCTGCAAGAAGCGCACGCGTCAGACCTCCTGGCCCAGGGCCGATTTCAAGAACCGTGCAATCCTCCAGATTTCCAGCCGACCGGGCGATGCGTGAGGTCAGGTTCAGGTCCAGAAGAAAATTCTGGCCAAGCGACTTTTTCGCGTTCAGCCCGTGCGCTGCAATCACTTCGCGCAAGGGAGGCAGAGTATCGATTTGAGCCATTGAGGAAACTGCCGTCAAAGCTGATCGGGATTGGCCAGCGCATATGCCATGCGCAGGGATGCAGCGAAACTGTCGATGCGCACATCCCCTGTTCCGGCCAGGCCATAGGCCGTTCCGTGATCGGGAGATGTCCGTACGAATGGAAGGCCGAGTGTCACATTCACGCTGTCGTCAAAACCGATCGTCTTTGCGGGTATCAGCACCTGGTCGTGATACATGCCGAGGACGCAATCATAGTCTTTCCTGGCGGATGCATGAAAGAGCGTGTCCGCCGGGTGCGGTCCGGTTGCATTGATGCCTTTAGCTTGCAGTCGTTCTATCGCAGGCACGATTACATCGCGATCTTCCGTTCCCATCGCACCGTTCTCGCCGGCATGCGGGTTCAACCCGCAAACAGCCAGAATCGGAGAAGAGTATCCGAAGCGATTTTTGAGATCGGATGAGGTTATTTCCGCCGTCTCCACAATGAGATCTTCCGTCAACTCGACCGGCACGTCCTTGAGCGGAATATGGATCGTCACGGGAACAACCATCAGTTCCGGTCCTGCTATCATCATCACCGGTCTTGAGGTTGTTTCCGGCCAATATTTTCGGCCGAGGTCACCAAGAAACTCGGTGTGTCCAGGATGAGTAAACCCGGCTTTGTAGAGGGCCGCCTTGTTGATAGGATTGGTAACGACTGCCGCCGCTGCACCTTTGTGCACATCCGCGACACAGGCTTCGATTGACGCAATTACGGAATGGGCCGTCTCAGGTTGTTCCTGGCCCGGCAGGTCCACCAGCTCCGGGCCGGTTTGCACGATAGGCAGCGCCTTGGCACAGATACCGATTGCCTCGTCAGGAGACGAAGCTTCCAGTCGTGGTTTCAGGCCGAGCTTTTGGGCCCGCTCTCTGAAAAGGTGCAGATCACCACGAACATAGAACGGTGGAATGTCGAGAGATTTTCGTCTCGCCCAAGCAAGCAGAGCCAAGTCGGGACCAATACCGGCAGGCTCTCCCATGCTGACGGCTATCGGTTTTTCAAAAGGACCCATTTGAGCTCAGCGATAAATGATGGTTGCGCGGCGGCGGACGTCCATAAGGTAGCGACGGGACTGACTTTCACCTTCCTTTGCACGCAGATCGTTTTCCAGTTCTGTCCGTACGGCAATATCCGATGCGATTTCGCGCTTGCCGCAAATGGCAATCATTTCATACCCGACCGGCGTCGTGGATGGTTTCGTCAATTTGCCGGGTTCCAGCGCTTGAATTTCCTCACGCATCTGTTGAGGTAGTTCTGTTTCCAGTCGGCGCCCGATCGGTTTGACAACCACTTCGCTGTACTGACCCAGAACGCTACCTGCGTCTTCGCACCCGTTGAAGGCTGAGCGGATCTTGTTGCTTTCCTGTTTGCGTTTGGATTTGAAACCACCCGACGAGTTTTTCGGAACGACAACAATGATGCGTTTCAGATCGTATTCGACGGACTTCTGCCGATCGGCTTCGTCCTTTTTCTGCAACGCGGCGATGATATCGGATTCGTTGACCTCGATCTTGCCACTGAAACGGCGGCGCAAAACCTGGTTCCAGGCAAGTTGTGCTTTCAATCTGGCTTTCAGGGTTGCCGGTTTGACACCACCGCTGCCAAGTGCCTTTGAAAGCTGTGCGGGCGACATCTTCACATTGCGTGCAATGTTGTTGTAGGCCCCGTCGACCTCGGACTGGCTGACTTCCACGCCGACACGCTCTGCTTCACCAAGTTTGATCTGATCATCAATCAGCTCTTGCTCGGCCTGCCGCTTGGCAGCGGCGCCGGACTTGCGCTGGGTCAGAGTGATCAGCCTTGACCGCTGGCTGATGTCGTAATCGGTGATCGGTACGTCATTGACGATCACCTTGATTGCGGCATGAGCCGGTGCGGAAAATGGGGTGGCCGTTATAAGGGCAAGGCCAATAAGTACCGGGACGAAACGAAGTCGCATTGAATAACCATCCGTGCAGGCTCAAGGCCAAACCGAAGTGAAGTTTTGTTATGCCATGATGTTTCGCATATCACGGCCACGAATTCAAAGTTTCAAAGGCATGTTGCTCGATTTCGTGGCGGTATGATGACCGGCCGCCGGAGTCAAACACACAAGTTCTTGAGCGAGAATTCCGTTATTGAGGTGAACCTGAAGATGATCCGCAACAGACCCTAGTTCAATGCACCGCTTGAAACCTGGGTGTTGCCGATTGTTCTTAGCCCGATACGGAAATAAAGCGTCCGGTTGACACTGTCGCCGTCGTTGCGACTGCGATCTTCCGCATAGGAAACGGATAAGGAGAAACCTTCGTCATCATATCCGATACCGAAACCGTCCTGAACAACGTTGCTGTTCTCCAGATCGTAGCGCATGGATCCGAAAATCCGCCAGTTTTCTTCTAGTCGGAGGCTAGCCGAACCGAGAAGTTCTTCGCGCGGCGAATCAATGCCGACGTCCGGCTGAGCGTTCAAGAATGCGTAGGCGAGGGTGGAAACCACCGGCCCGTAAATCGCGCTTGCCTGAGCCTGGATCCGATTGAAGCTGAAGTCGTCTTTGTCAATGCGCGCCTGTGCACCCATTTTGACGCCATACTGCGTGTCGAGGTAGAGACTGCCCACATAATCGGAAACGTCGTTCGCCAAACCGGAATCTTCCGTCGCACCGAGAATATCCGGCACGGCATAAGAGTTCTCCCCGGCAAGGTGATAAGACCTGCCGAACAGGCCGCTCAGATAATAACCGCTGTCGAGTTGAAGCTTGTAGTTCATACCGACGTTCAGTCGCGTGCCACCTTCGACCCGGTCGAAACCTGAAAACTTGTCATAGTCGAACAGGGTCGTGGTATCGAACACGATGCTCTGGGCATCTTCGTTCGGCAACTCGCCGATCCGCTGTTCGTTCGGACGGGCGACAATCTGCGCGACCGGTTCAAGTATCTGATTGCCGCCGTCGAACGTCGCGATAAACGGATAGCGGTATTCCATACCGACAGCCGGCATGGCGCGGCCGACGAAACTTTCGCCGGAAAGGGCGGTTACGTCCGCGTCCGGCGAAGCCAGGAAGAACAGGTCTCCGCGCATATAGGCGAATGGCGTGAAGGATTGTCCGAGCGGGTCGATGAAGGTTCTGCGCCAATTGCCTTTGAGAGACAGGCGCGAGAATGTGCCGTCCACGCCACGGAACCGGGCCGTCGTGCCACCATCGATGGAAAACGCATCCGTCTCGTCGCGGGTGAGGGAAGTGAAGTTGGCCGTTAGAGCCAGTTCACCCGCCAACACCGGGTCAGCAAAGACATAGTCGTAGTCGATCACGGGCAGAACAAGCGGTTGCTTGTCCTGCAGCGAACTTCCGACCGGCGAGAATCCGTTCGCATCGAAATCGCTGTCCGTATAGTCCTCCTGCGAGATTTGGTAGGCGTAAGCCTTTACGGACAGTGCGTTGCGGTCCGTCTTGCCATTGAAATAGATTTCAGACGTTTCGCCGTTGTCGCCGAAGCTCGCAATCGAATAGTCTTTGAAAAACTGCCTGTCGCTCTTGTAGGTCAGGTTCCAGCCGAGCGTCCAATCCTTTGCCACATTGAAGGAGGCGGTCGAATTGATCGCGCCACGCCAGCGTTCATCCGCCCTTGACGTCGTGAACTGCCCCGGCTGAGCCTGAAAGAGCCCGGCCGCGGAAAAGCTGACTTCTCCAGGCGCGAACCTATGGCGATACTGAACATCCCCAAACAATCCCTGCTTTGTCAGCGGGGTCAGAATGGTTGTCATGTCATAGTGCGGATTAAGTGCCCAGTAATAGGGCACGACGACGCCATATCCGAGCTTGTCATTCTGGACGCCGCTCGGCATCAGGAAACCGGATTTCCTTTTGATGGTCGGATCCGGCATGCTGAGGTAAGGGAGATAGGCAATCGGCTGGCCATACACTTCAAAAGCGGCGTTCTCGAACCGAATGACCTTTTCCTGCTGGTTATGAATGATCTTCTCTGCGCGCACGCGCCAAAGCGGCGGCTTGTCCGGCGGATTCGTCGGCCGTGTGTAGACGGTATAGACACCGTTATCGATCGTGGTGACGTTGTCGCCTTCACGTCGGGCCTGCTCAGCAAGAAAACGAGTGCGCCGTGTCGTGTCGATCTGCAACGCTCTTGCAAATCCTTCGGAGAAATCTTCCGAAAGGGTCATTTCCTCTGTTCGGACAACATTTCCGTCGGATTCTATGAAAATGACATTTCCGCTCGCCGTTAGCTGACCGTCCTTGCGATTGAAGACAATCCTGTGAGCCTGAACGGTGTTGCCGTCATAATAGACCTGAACATTCCCTGTCGCGATGATCCGGTCCTGGTCAAAGTCGTATGTGAGCTCATTGGATTCAAGAAGCAGATCGGCATTCGGATCGAGATCCGCTGCCAGAGTACTGGTAAGGTCCTGTGCCGACGCAGGCGAGGTGGCAACATGGCAAAACGAAGCAGCGATGGCAAACGCGCTTGCCGCTGCCAACAGTCTGCCTTTATTGGCCCAAATCTCTGTGTTCAGGGAAACTGGAAAAGACATAGCCCTTACCCGTCTTCCTGATGCAAGAGAATTGTCAAACCCATAAGTACTCCAAAAATTCCCGGGGCCCATGCAGCAACCAGAGGAGGGACAATACCCGCGCCCCCAAAGTCCTTTGCAAGCTCGGTTAGAACGTAAAGCACGAACCCGGACAGGATTCCACCCAGAATCATACTTCCCAATCCGCCAAACCTCGAAACTTTAAGGGAAACTGCCGCTGCAATCAAAATCATCGCGACCAAAAGAAGCGGGCGCGCCAGAAGAGTCTGATACTGCAAATTGTACCGGTATGCCGGTAACCCTGCGTTCCGGGCCAATTCGATAAATTTCGGCAAATTCCAGAAAGAGATCGATTCGGGGGATCCGATGCTTTCGCGAACTTCGGTTGCTGTTAAAAATGTGCTGACCTGATAACGGCCATAAGGTTGTGGATCTTGTTCGGTCGTATAGACGATGGCATCGTTCAGATACCAGATCTCTTCTCCAAGCGTTGCCTCGGCTGCCTCGATACGCTCGCGGAACGTGCCGTCCTTGTCGAAGGTGAAAATAGTCACGCCCAGAAGCCGGGTTCCGCCGTCGAGCAGTTGTTTGGCGAGAAGAACCGATTCACCGTCCAGCCCGTCCTGACGAACCCAAACGTCGTTGGAAGATTGCAACAAAAAGCTCTCTTCAGAGCCAAAGAGACCGGATGCGACCTCATCAGATTTGTGCTGAAACCAGACTGCAGCCGGATTGTAGACGGTAATGGAAAGCACTCCGAGCGCAATCCCGACCACGATTGCCGGCATGGAAAACTGCCAGACGGAAATTCCTGACGCCCGGGTCACCACAAGTTCCAGTGCGCGGCTCAAGGTAACGAAAGCGGCAATGGCACCGAACAACACGGTGAATGGAATGACCTGTTCCAGCAGAAGCGGTACACGCAACGCAGAGATCAAGGCAACACGAAGGACTGAAAATCCTTCGCGGTCGCCACCGCGACGAACGAGTTCCAAAACGTCGAACAGATAGATCAGCACTGCTGCAAACAAAAACAGACCAAGTATTGCCTTTAAAAACCGGCCCGAGAAATAAAGAGACAGCGTACGGCCGAGCATCAGGCTGCTCCTCCCGTTCGCTTGTTATGCAGCCAGTTGCCGAAAGCCTCTATGCGATCGTGAAGAGATATCTGGAGTGCATTCAACCACTTCGGCTGTGCACCGGCCTGTTCCCTGAATATGGAAATGAGTGCCAGAACCGATCCCAGAACAGGTACGACATAAAGTAGTCCGAGAATGGCTGTTGAGCCGCCGGCAATCGCTGTTACACCAAACCCGCTCGTCCTTAACAGGACACAGGAAACAATTGCGCCGACGATTGCGAAGCCACGACCCTGTCGTGTCGTGCGGGCTTTGCCGAGAAAGGCAAATACGATCAGACCGAAAGCAAGACAGTAAAGCGGCTGGCTGAAACGTTCGTGAAGTTCTGCGGTCAGTTTCTCTGGGTTTTTCAGCGCATAAGCGTCATTCCCGCCAGGCGAAATAAGATTGACGGTTGAGCGTTCACTTGCCTTGTAAACCGGTTCACCAGCCTCGGGAATGAGGTTGGAAAGATCGAAGGCATAAGACTGAAAACGGACGATCGAGATGTCGCCCTGCTGCTTTGGTCGCCGCTGGATCGTGCCGTTCTGCATTACCAGGAGCGTGCGATCGGCAGCTTCCACGATTTGCCCGGTGTCGGCCTGGTACGTGAAGGCGGTTTCCTCGTCCCGCGTATCATGAAGCAGGAGGCCGTCGAGTGTACCTTTTCCGGACCTGTTGCGGATGTGAAACGTCAGTCCGTTTTCCACCGTGATAAAGCGGCCCGGCTTGACGATATTGGCAACAAGGTCGGCGCGAACCCGTGTGATCTCTGTTCTGAGCTGCGCCAATCCCAAGGGCGCGAAATAAAGCGACATGCTTGCCGTCAGCAGCATCACGATGAAGGAAAATAACATCACCGGTTTCAGGACCAGAAAGCGGGAGCCGCCGCTTGCATCGATCACAATCAACTCGCTGTCACCGGATAGCGAATTGAGCACAAGGATCAGCGCGATCATCAGTGCAAACGGGGCCACAATGACAATGAGAAACGGCAGTGCCAGCATGGTGATGCCGATGAACTGAACGATCGTCTGGCCTTTCGACGTCACCAGATCCAGCTGACGCAGCGCTTGTGTCGCCCAGACAACGCCTGTCATGGCTGCAATCGTGAGGGTGAATGCATAGACAGTCCGGCGAATAATATAACGTTCAAGCGTTTTCATAGTGTGCCGGAACGAGACCCTTATAATTTGACGAAAATTCAGCCCACGACCGAATAACACGTAATGTGGTGAATGGCCCATGAATAAGAATGGTTAATATACATTAATTTTGCTAGCTCTTGCCGAAAAGCTGTTGAAACCCCATGATTTCGCAGCAATTAGGCATGCTTGAGTAGCGGTATTACAACACTCAACCATCTGCATCACGGAATTGAAAATCGACAGGGATCGACGAATGACCAAACTTGCAAAAATTTCCTTTTCAAAGGCCGACGCCCCAAAGCGTGGGGTGGTGGTGATCCTGGCCGCAGATGGATTGAACCTTGGGACCATTGCAGAAGAGGTTGCAAGCGGACTTGAAGGCGGCCTGAAGCGGGCTGCGGATATCGCTGGATTTACAGGCAAAAAGAAATCCGTTCTTGATCTGGTGGCACCGGCGGGGTCGGGCATCGACCGCCTTGTTGTATTCGGATTGGGCAAACCGGAAGAACTGACACAGGACGATTGGCGGGCGTTTGGCGGTGCGGTATTCGCCCAGTTGCAGAAGGCAAAAGCAGAAGCGGCAACGGTCCTTCTTGAGGGATCGGACGAGATCGAACTTTCGAATGAAGCGGTGGCCGAATTCGTAATGGGTGCGAAACTGCGCTCCTATGCATTTGATACTTACAAGACAAAGGCCAAGGAAGACGACGGCGCCAAGGACCTCAAGCTGACCGTGAAGGTCTTGGACCCCAAGGGAGCCAGAAAGGCCTGGGGTGTTTCGGAAGCAATATCGGATGGTGTGATCCTTGCCCGCAACCTCGTCAACGAACCGGCAAACGTCCTGGGGCCGGTCGAGTTCGCCAAAAAAGCTCAGGAGCTGGAAAAACTTGGAGTCGAGGTGGAGATACTCGGCGAAAAGGAAATGAAAAAGCTGAAAATGGCGGCCTTGCTTGGAGTGGCGCAGGGGTCTGTTCGCCCGCCACGATTGGCCGTGATGCGCTGGAATGGCGGCAAGAAGGGGGACGCCCCGGTCGCGCTCGTGGGCAAGGGTGTCGTTTTCGACACAGGTGGCATTTCCATCAAACCCGCAGGCGGTATGGAGGAAATGAAGGGTGACATGGGCGGAGCGGCGGCAGTTGTCGGTGCGATGCATGCTATTGCCGGCCGCAAGGCGAAGGCCAATGTTATCGGCGTGATCGGGCTTGTTGAAAACATGCCGGACGGAAACGCACAGCGACCGGGTGATATTGTCACCGCAATGTCGGGCTCAACCATTGAAATCCTCAATACGGATGCGGAAGGCCGTCTGGTGCTGGCAGATGCCCTTTGGTACACGCAGGAAAAGTACAAGCCCGCCATCATGATCGATCTTGCAACCTTGACCGGTGCAGTTCTGGTGGCTCTCGGCAATCTGAACGCCGGTCTGTTTTCGAACAACGATGAGCTTGCCGACAAGCTGCTCTCGGCAGCCAAAGCCAGCGGTGAACCTTTGTGGCGCCTGCCGCTTTCCAAGGATTATGACAAGCTTGTAGACACGCCAAATGCCGACGTGAAAAACACCGGTGGCCGTTGGGCGGGGTCGATCACGGCTGCGCAGTTCCTGCAACGTTTCGCCAATGATGTGCCTTGGGCGCATCTTGATATTGCCGGTACAGCTTTCGGTGCCCCCAAGGACGAAATCTGTCAGAGCTGGGCATCGGGTTATGGTGTGCGCCTGCTAAACCAGCTTGTTGCCGATCACTATGAGTAGGTAATCAAGCCTAGCTCGGAGCAGATAGCGAAAAACCCGCCAAATTGGCGGGTTTTTCATTGAATTCGCGTTCTGGTACTCAGCAGGTTTTGTAGGCCTGACAAGCTGTTGCGGGTTCAACCAGAAGTCCCATTCCAATCGTTGCTCCAGCAACAACACCGACAAGCGCACAAAATACAACAACGCGTGCAAACATACACAATATCCCCGTTTGGGCTGGGTCGGGAAGACCGGTCACCAGCCACTCAAAAATGATCCTTGGATCGTCCCCTGAGACGAAGCCTAGTCAATCGACATTTGCGAAGGGTTAATGATACGAGTCTTGTGTCCTGTCTATGTCGGCTTTGCGGCAAAACCGAATTGCCTTCCAGCTGTTGCACATGGGCATCACTTTGGAGGGCAGGACCTTTTTGGAAAGATCAAGACAAGGGCCGGATGTTGAGGCGGGATGTCAGGAGCAGCAATGAGCGTCGAGGTCGTATTTTACCATCTGTTGCACAAGCCATTGGAAACGGCCCTGCCACAGTTGCTCCTAAAGTGCCTGGAACGCGACTGGAAAGTTGTCGTGCAAACCGGTACACCGGAGCGCTGCAACGCGCTTGATGCCCATTTGTGGACCTTCACTGACGACAGCTT
>NZ_JAILWL010000088.1 GCF_025698965.1 Roseibium sp. | reverse complement strand
TGCCCGCGAAAACGCACTGGAAGGCAATCTGTTGGGGTTGACCGCACTGGATCGACTCAGAAGCTGGCGGATCGAAGGCGACAAACTGATCATCACACCCTGATATGGCTTGCCAGATTTCTGGCCTGATTATTCTGCCGCTTCCAGATCGAGATCCGTCGGGCTGACGGCGGCCAGCGCCTTTTCGACAACTTCCACACCTGCCCCGGGTTTGATCGCCTCAACCGTCAGAATGCGCCGCCAGGAACGTGCCCCTGGACGGCCATGGAACAAACCCAGCATGTGTCGGGTCATATGCGCCAGCTTGACACCCTTTGACAGCTGGTCGTCCATATAGACCATATGGGCTTTGACAGCTTGCCACGGCGTCACATCCGCCGTGTCGGCGCCATAAAGACGACGATCTACTTCGCCCATGATCTGCGGCGTATGATAAGCCGCCCGGCCGAACATCAGTCCGTCCAGTGTCTCAAGATAGGGTTCTGCCTGATCCAGCGTCTGCAATCCGCCATTGAGACCAATGAACCTGTCCGGAAACCGATTTTTCAAACGCACGACACGGTCATAGTCCAGAGGTGGAATGTCCCTGTTTTCCTTCGGGCTCAATCCCTTGAGCCATGCTTTGCGGGCATGCACCCAGAGCGCATCGGCTTCTGCCGCAAATACCGCATCGGCCATCGCGTCCAGCGCCACTTCCGGGTCCTGTTCGTCAACGCCGAGCCGGCATTTGACGGTCACCGGAATGTCGACCGCGTTCTTCATTTCCACAACACAAGCCGCCACAAGCTCGGGCTCCTGCATCAGGCAAGCCCCGAAACTGCCCGACTGCACCCGGTCGGAGGGACAGCCGACATTGATATTGACCTCGTCATAGCCGAACCCGGCCACGATCCTGGCTGCCTCCGCCATGTCCTTCGGATCTGATCCACCGAGCTGGCAGGCGATGGGATGCTCAAGCTCGGAAAATCCGATCAAATGTTGCCGGTCTCCGTGGATTACCGCCCCGGTTGTTACCATCTCGGTATAGAGCAGCGCATGCCGCGACAGCTGCCGGTGAAACACCCGGCAATGCCTGTCCGTCCACTCCATCATAGGCGCGACCGCAAACTTATGTTCTTGATATTTATTCATTTTTCTTTTTTTTCAAGGAACCAGGATCGAACATATGCAGTCCAGATAGGACGAAAATGCACACTTTCGAAGTCTTCTTGATCTCTTGGTGTACACATAGTGCACACGCTGGATAGCAAAATTGGCCACTTTTAAAAAGCTCTCATCTGGTAATTGGCGCACTGTGGTTCGTCGCAAGGGCGTCTATAAATCGGATACATTCCGACGCTGCAAAGATGCCGAGCAGTGGGCGCTTGAAACTGAGCGACGTATTGATCGCGGTGAAAGCGTAGCGACACAGGGCGTCGCCAATGTATCAACCATCAGTGACCTGATCGACATTCACATTGCCGATATGCACGAAATCAATAAACCGCTCAGACGCTCAAAGGCTTTTTCTTTGAAAATGCTAAAGACGAAACTCGGTCAAACACCCTTCGACAAACTGCATCGCGAGCGTCTCATCGAGTATGGGCGATGTCGTTCCCGTGAAGGTGCCGGTCAAGCCGCTCGCGATTTTCGCTGCAGCACCGCGCAAAGAACCGCGCCAATAGCCGATGTGAAGGCCAGGATGGTGACAACGCCTTCAAAGCCGTGTTCAAGCGCCTGGCCCAATGCAGCCCGAAGCTGTGCGGCGTCACTGTCGGTAAAGGCCTGCAACACCTTGGCGACGGCTGAATTCGATCCGTGCACCAGATCATGGATGGCGCCGGTGCGGTCCACGGGTCCTGAAGACAAACCGGAGATTGTTGTCGTGACGGCGGTGTGCCGGATCGCCACGACCGCCACGCCGCAGGCGGCGATGCCGAAGGTGAAGCCGACATAGAGGCAGACATTGATGACGCCGGAACCCTGCCCGGTATCACTGTCGGGGAGATCGCGCATGCCGACTCTCGGCAGCAGCCCGAAGGTCAGACCGAGGCCGAGACCGATCAGGCCGAGTTTCCACCACATGTCGGCATAGGACACATCTGCCGACAAATCGCGCAGCAGCCAGAAACCGGCAGCCATCAGCACCATGCCCAGGGTTGTCGGCCAGCGCAGATCGGCGTCGGCGAGAAGGCGTGGCAGAGCGATCGAGCCGACGAAGAACAGCATCGTGCAGGGCAACAGTGCGGCACCGCTGGCCAGGGCGGAGTAGCGCAGCCCCTCGGGAGACTGCACGAACTGGTTGAAATAGTAGATCAGTCCGAACATGGCGAATCCGGAGATGAAGGTCCCCGCCGCTGCCACCACATAGCTCGACCGGCGAAAGAAGCGCAGGGCGAACATCGGTTTTTCGACTCGCATTTCGCGCCAGAAGAAGCCGGCGCCAGCAACCACCGAACCGATCAGCAGAGACACGATTTCCGGCGATCCCCAGCCGCTTTCCGGGCCGCGGCTGAGTGCCAGGGTGAGAGCGCCCAACGACGCCATCATGAACGCGGCGCCCGCATAGTCGGTTTTCGTCCGGGGTGCCGTTTCTTCGGATACAAGATGCGCCCGGGCGACCAGCAGGCAGGCGAAGAACCCCGCGGCCAACAGCACGATGTCAAAAGCGAAGATCGCCCGCCAGTCGAACAAATCGGTCAGCATGCCGCCGATCAACGGCCCTATTCCCAGGCCCAGCGCCACGGCCGCCGACCAGAGGCCGAGGGCAAGCGTCCGCAACCGCTCGGGCGTGGCCACGGTGAGTACCGCGACGCCGGTGCCGAAGATACCGGCACCGCCCACCGCCTGCACCGATCTGCCGGCAATGACCATGGCGCCGCTGTCGGCAATCAGGCAGATCACGGACCCGAGCGAAAACATGACCGCACCGACCATCAGCAGTCTGAGTCGTCCGAAAATGTCGGAGAAACCACCCATCACCCCGACCAGCACCGTGGCAACAAGCATGTAGGAGATCATCACCCATTGCAGGGTGTTGCTGTCCAGATCGAGATCGATCTTCATGAACGGGGCCGCAGCCATTACGGCACCGCTGTTATAGGCGACCGCCAGACCGCACAGCAGCGTGGCGGTCCACGCCAGCACGGGCACGTGGTCGCCGCCCTCCCCGTCCGCCGTCATGCGTCGCCTCCGGGCGCACACCGTCCAAATTCGGCAGCACCTATCACGGGTTGAAACTGATTCCCCAACATCGCAGAATCATTGCAGGGTTGGGGGCGATTGCCAACCTCATTCCGATGATGCCGGTTAATTCCTAAATGTGAGCTTTCAACAGGTTGTCCATTCGGGGTTTACCGAGGAGACTGGAGTTACCAAACTTCAATCCTCCCGGAGCACCGGAATGAACATTCAGAACAATTCCTGATTGACGCCTTTGGGTCGAGAGCGTCTTGTCCGCCTGATACAAAGCGGGCATACGCCGGAGAGCACCTCATGGCCCCGTAACAGTATTCCCACGAACCGCGAACCTTGATGCAGGCTTCATAAACTCGCCAGCTGCCCGAGACCGGTCGGAGCCGTTGCCAGTGCAGCCGTTTTTACATCTCAGGGGCATAAATCTGAACCGGTGGTAGATCGTGACGTGATCAATTCGCACGCCGCGCTCAGCCATTATCTGTTCAAGATCCCATTGCGGAACCGACCCGGTTACAATCCAGATCCCGGATTAACCCGTCGCTTAAACCATAAACCCAGCCATGAATAGACAGTTCCTTGCCCCGTTGCCAAGCCGACTGGATGATGGGTGTGCGGCCAAGGGCATCCACCTGCGCAGCTATGGACAACTCGCACAGCCGGTTGATACGCGTTCCCGGATCGACAATCGTATCGAGATCCTTGCGATTTTGGTCGGCAACATCACGGATCGGCTGAAGCCAGTGATCAACGATACCATGACGGTGACCATCCATCGCGGCCTTTATGCCACCACATCCGTAGTGACCGCATACGATGATATGGCGCACTCCCAGGCTCTCCACTGCAAACTCCAAAACCGACAGCAGGTTCAGATCGCCCCGATGCACGAGATTTGCAACGTTGCGGTGGACAAATACCTCTCCCGGAGCAAGGCCGGTGATCACGTTCGCCGGTACGCGGCTGTCCGAGCAGCCTATCCATAGGTAGTCCGGCTGCTGCTGTTCGGAAAGACGCTTGAAGTAGTTCGGATCTTCCTGTCGTTTTTGCCTCGCCCATTCCAGATTCTGGTCGAGCAGATCAGTGAGCATTGTTCACTCCCCGGAAGATGATGCCTCGCCTTGCCGCCATGCGACGCCCGAGATTTTTCAAATCCACGGAAGTCAGGCGCTTACGCGCAAGCGGCAGGACAATGGCGTTTTCACATATGAGATGGCGCTTTTCATTGGATGCAAAATTCTTAAAGCGGCCCGCCTCCTTTTCGGTACATGTTTCCTGCGCATTCGACGTGAGCCGGGTCAAAACATCCATGATGGTTTCTGCTTCGAACTGATCCAACGCATGGTCCTGGCTCAAGGTGCCAAGTATGTTTTCAATTGCGTCTTCGGGCCTTGCACGCCTCCGCAGCAACGGAAACAAGTCTTCTTCCTCATCGATTACATGAAGTTCGAAATCGACCTCAAGGAACGTTAGCGCCGCGCTCGCCATTTCATGGTCGACGACGGTTTGGTCAGCAATTTGTTCCAGCACGGAACACAGGCTTCGCTGCCGAAAATGATCGGCAAAAATATATTCAATCGGTTCAGAAAACAAAGAGGCCGGCGGCCCATCCAAAAGGGCGCCAATCGCCAACACCCTTTGCTCCTCATGCTTGTCCATGCGGCGCCCCCTATTGAACGAGCGGTCCGTCGGCTGCGTCCATGCTTATTCCGGAGATTTCGGCGTCCGCGGACAGGATCGCGATGTATTGTGCCACTGCCTTTGTCCAGCTGGACGCTTCCAGCCAGGCCGCAATCCGCTCGCGGGCGTGTTCGAAGGGAATTTCCCTGCCCTCAATTCGCCGGTCGAGCACAATTACGTGGAAGCCGAATTCCGTTTCCACCGGTTCCGAAACGATCTCACCCTCATGGAGAGCTTCCAGTGCGCTTTCAAAGGCCGGAACCGTTTCTCCACGAGCAACCTGGCCCAACCTTCCACCTTCGTCCTTGGATGAGCAGGCCGAATAGGCCGCAGCCAGTTCCGAAAACACCGACGGGTCATTTGCAAGGAGATTGCAAAACTCCCTGCCCCGGTCAAACGCCTTCTGCCTGGCATCGCTGTCGTCCGAGCGGGCGGCCAGCAATATATGACGCGCTTCAAAGAGAGGACCGGTGGTGAACTTTTCCCGGTTCAATTCATAGTACCGTCTACATTCTTCTTCAGAAGCTTTCGGAACGTTGATCTCCTGATCCGTCAGGGCACGGATGAGCGCATCTTCTTCGGTTTCACTTCGTCCGTCTTGATCAAGCTCGGGTTCGGCTGAAACATTACGTCGCCTGGCTTCCTGAACGAGCAGCTCACGCACGACCAAGGCCTTTACCGCCAGCCTGACTGCTTCGCCTGGCGTGTCAGCCGGATGGTTCTGCGCTTCGGCCAGGATGATCTCCTCCGGGACGACTACGCCGTTTACGGAAACCTCCCGGGTGACCGGTTTTGCCTTTGGTGGAACGGTCGTATCGGGCTCCACGTATTTGGTGTAGCCGGTTTCCTGAGCACCCGGCTGAACCGGGTGCTCCTTCAAGGACGGGTTTTGATAGATCGTTGCCATTGTCTCACTCCGACGGCAGGCGAACTGTTGAGGATCTTGGCTCACGTGCGCGGACAATTTGATAGCCCGGGCGCCACAGATAGCGAACCGGAGCGCTCAACATGTGCACCAGGCGTGTGAACGGGAACAGCAACAGGATCGTCAACCCAAGAACCAGATGAAGTTTGAAGATGATCGAGACATTCGCAACGTAGGTCGCAGCTTCCGGATTGAAGGTGAAGATCCCTTGCGCCCAGCTCATGAAATTCACCATCTCATGGCCGTCGAGATGCATAAGCGAAACCGGAATGGTCATGAGGCCCAGCAGAAGCTGAATCCAAAGCAGAATGATGATCATCGTGTCCGAGGTGCTTGAAGCCGCCCGGACGCGCGGATCGTAGAGCCGCCTATGGATGAGCATTGTGGCCCCGACAATCGCCATGATGCCGGCTATGCCGCCGGCAATGATCGCCAGCAACTGCTTTGCCCCATGACTGATTCCGAGAGCGTCAAAGATGACGATCGGGGTCAGCAGGCCGACCAGGTGGCCGAAGAAGATCACAAGCACGCCGACGTGGAACAGGACAGAACCGATGACGAGTTGCTTGCGCCTTAAAAGCTGGCTGGAGCCGGATCGCCAAGTGTACGGTTCGCGGTCGTAGCGCACAATCGTGCCCAGGAACAGAACTGCCAAAGCGATATACGGGTAGATCCCGAACAGAAGTGTGTTGAGGTAACCAGACATGACAGTTCCTCCTTAGTGAGTTTGTTGTTGCGCTGGATCGACCGGCTTGCGGCTGTGGGCGCGAAGCTGTCGTTGCAGGCGATCTGGACCGCATGCATTTTCACCGGCATTGCCACCGAAAGTGACGGCTTCCTCCTCCCAGATCTTGTCCAGAGCGTCGAGGTCGTTCGGGTCGTCTTCAGGCTGGTCGAGCAGTTCCTTCAGCAGGGTCCGGTCCGGCTTTCCCAGTGCAAGACTTTCCAGAACCGCAAAGGCGTTTTTATAGATGGACTTGCGCTTGCGCAGGCGCTCCTTGAGGGCAGCAAGAATATGTGCGGTCTGGCCGAGCAATTCCGCGGCCTCCTTTTCCGGCCGCCTGGACAGATACTCAAGAAAGAGCGGCAGGTAGTCAGGCAATTCACGCGCCCCGATCTCAAATCCACCCTCTTCATAGGTTGCCATGAGGTCGACCATGGCCTGTCCGCGATCACGGCTTTCGCCGTGGACATGCTCGAACAGGTGCAAAGACAAAGTCCGGCTTCTGTCGAACAGGCTGACATAGCGCTCCTGAGCATCGTAAAGATCCCGATTTCCCAGATCTTCCAGCAGCGCGGACAGAAGTGTCCGCGCCCTGTTACCCAGTTTCTTTTCCCCGTTGACCACCGCAATCAATTCAGGCACAGCGGCCTTGAGTTCTGCCGACGGATAGGAAAGAGCCAGCGAAACGACCTTGTAAATCCTGTTCATCACGCGCGCTCCTTGAAGATATCGGTCGGTGTCTGGACCGTCTTTGTGCGCTTGGCACCGAACAAGTCGTTCTCGCTCGCGCCGCCGGAACAGCCATTGCCGAATGAAAAGCCGCAGGACCCGCGGACGTCATAGGCGTCTTCACCGATCTCGCGGTGGCTCGTGGGGATGACGAAACGGTCTTCATAGTTGGCGATTGCCATGACCTGATACATCTCTTCGATCATCTGGCCCGTCATTCCAACGCGCTCGGCGATGGTCTCGTCCACGACGCCTTCCACGGTTTTTGACCGCATGTAGGCGCGCATGCCCAGCATCCGTTCAAGCCCGGACACGACCGGCTCTTCCTTGCCTGCCGTTAGCAGGTTCGCAAGATATTTGACCGGGATACGCATGGAGCGAACGTCCGGCATCGCGCCATCGACACCGATTTTACCGGCTTCCGCGGCAGACTGGATCGGTGACAGCGGCGGGATGTACCAGACCATCGGCAATGTGCGGTATTCAGGATGCAGCGGGAACGCCACTTTCCAGTCGATTGCCATCTTATAGACCGGGGAGTCCTTTGCGGCCTCCAGCCAGGCTTCCGGCACGCCGTCCTTGCGGGCCTGCTCGATCACTTTGGGATCGTTCGGATCCAGGAAGATCTCAAGCTGCTTTTCGTAAAGATCCTGCTCGTCGTAAGAAGCCGCCGCTTCCTCGATGCGGTCGGCATCGTAAAGGATCACGCCGAGGTAGCGGATGCGCCCGACACAGGTTTCGGAACAGACCGTTGGCTGTCCGGCTTCGATGCGCGGATAGCAGAAAACGCATTTCTCGGATTTTCCCGAAGACCAGTTGTAGTAGATCTTCTTGTACGGGCAACCGGACACACACATCCGCCAGCCACGACATTTTTCCTGATCGATCAGAACAATGCCGTCGTCATCACGCTTGTAGATGGCACCGGACGGACACGACGCCACGCATGCCGGATTTAGGCAATGCTCGCACAGGCGCGGCAGATACATCATGAACGTGTTTTCGAACTGTCCATAGATGTCTTTCTGGACACCTTCGAAGTTCGCATCCTTGGACCGCTTGGAGAACTCACCGCCCAGGATTTCCTCCCAGTTGGGACCCCATTCGATCTTCTCCATCCGCTCACCGGAGATGAGTGAACGCGGGCGGGCCGTCGGTGATGCCTGACATTCACCGGACGTCTGCAAGTGCCCGTAATCAAAGTCGAACGGCTCGTAGTAGTCGTCGATTTCCGGCAGATCCGGGTTGGCGAAAATGTTCGCCAGGATGCGCCACTTGGGGCCCATCTTCGGCTGGATCTTGCCATTGCCCTTGCGAACCCAGCCGCCGTTCCATTTCTTCTGGTTCTCCCACTCCTTTGGGTAACCAACGCCGGGCTTGGTTTCAACGTTGTTGAACCAGGCGTACTCGACGCCCTCGCGGTTCGTCCAGACGTTCTTACATGTGACGGAACAAGTGTGGCACCCGATGCATTTATCGAGGTTCAGCACCATGCCGATTTGAGCGCGGATTTTCATTCTGCCGCCTCCTTGTTGTCAGCTGCCGGTTCCTGATACGGGCCTTCCATCCAGTCGACTTTCGGAAGTTTGCGCACCACCACGAATTCATCGCGGTTGGCGCCGACAGTGCCGTAGTAGTTGAAACCATAGGATTGCTGGGCATAGCCGCCGATCATGTGGGTCGGCTTGGTGATTGCCCTGGTTACAGAGTTGTGAATGCCGCCTCGCTGCCCGGTGAGCTGCGAGCCCGGTGTGTTCACGATCTTTTCCTGAGCGTGGTACATGAAGATGGTGCCATCTTTCATGCGCTGCGAAACGACCGCGCGGGCAACGATTGCACCGTTGACGTTGTAGACTTCGACCCAGTCGTTATCGACAAGACCGGCAGTCGCGGCGTCGTTCTCGGAGATCCAAACAACAGGGCCACCACGGTTCAGGGTCAACATCAGCAGGTTGTCTGAATAGGTGGAGTGAATGCCCCATTTCTGGTGCGGTGTGATGAAGTTCAGCACCACATGCTTCTGACCGTCCGATTTGGCTTCGATCGCAGGATTGATCGTTTTGGTGTCGATCGGCGGACGATAGAGGCAGAAGCCTTCGCCGAAGGCCCGCATCCACAGGTGATCCTGATAAAGCTGCTGGCGGCCGGACAGCGTACGCCACGGGATGAGTTCATGGACGTTGGTGTAACCGGCGTTGTAGCAGACCTTCTCGGATTCCAGACCCGACCAGGTCGGTGAAGAGATGATTTTCCGCGGCTGCGAGACAACGTCCCGGAACCGGATTTTTTCATCCTCTTTCGGGATCGCCAGATGCGTATGATCAAGTCCGGTGAACTTGGACAGGGCATCCCAGGCCTTGACGGCAACTTCGCCGTTGGTTTCCGGTGCAAGCGTCAGGATGACTTCGGTCGCGTCGATGTCGCTTTCAATCTTCGGCCGCCCCTTGGTCGGGCCGTCCTCGGTAACCACACCGTTCAAACCGCCAAGAATTTCGACTTCGTGCTCGGTGTTCCAGCTGATGCCCTTGCCACCATTACCCAGCTTGTCCATCAAAGGCCCAAGAGCCGTGAACCGCTTGTAAAGATTGGGGTAGTCGCGTTCGACGACAGCCACTGTCGGCATGGTTTTGCCTGGCAATGGCTCGACTTCGCCTTTCTTCCACTCCTTGACGTCAAGCGGCTGAGCGAGCTCGCTGGCGGTGTCATGCAGGATCGGCAGCATGACAACGTCCTTTTCAACACCCAGGACTTCGGGAGCAACTTCCGAGAATTTCTTCGCAATTCCCTTGAAGATGTCCCAATCGCTCCTGGCGTCCCATGCCGGGTCCGCAGCGCTGGTCAATGGGTGGATGAATGGGTGCATGTCCGATGTGTTGAGATCGTTCTTTTCGTACCAGGTGGCGGTCGGCAGAACGATATCGGAGTAGACACATGTGGTTGACATGCGGAAGTCGAGCGTGACCAGAAGGTCAAGCTTACCTTCCGGAGCCTTGTCGTGCCACTTGACTTCCTTGGACCGCGCCAGGCCTTCTTCGCCCAGGTCCTTGCCCATCACGCCATGCTGCGTTCCAAGCAGGTGCTTGAGGAAGTATTCGTGCCCCTTGCCGGATGATCCCAGAAGGTTCGAGCGCCAGACAAACATGTTGCGCGGCCAGTTGTGCTCGTCGTCCGGATCCTCGCAGGACATTTGCAGATCGCCGGATTTCAGGGCGTTTGCAACATAGTCCTTCGCTTCCACACCTGCTGTTTCAGCGGCTTTGGAAATTTCCAGCGGGTTGGTCTTGAGCTGCGGAGCGGAGGGAAGCCAGCCCATCCTTTCCGCCTTGATGTTGTAGTCGATGATTGCAGCATCCCAGTCACCTTCCGGCGCGGTTGGCGACAGGATTTCATCCACCTTCAGTGTTTCGTAGCGCCACTGGTCGGTATGCGCGTAGAAGAAGGATGTGGAGTTCATGTGACGGGGCGGACGTGCCCAGTCCAGACCGAATGCCAGAGGCTGCCAGCCGGTTTGCGGACGCAGTTTTTCCTGGCCGACATAGTGACTCCAGCCACCACCGGACTGACCGATACAACCGCACATGACAAGGAGATTGATGATCCCCCGATAGTTCATGTCCATGTGGTACCAGTGATTGAGCCCGGCACCGAGAATGACCATGGAACGGCCATTTGTCTTTTCAGCATTGGTCGCAAATTCACGTGCGACGGTTATGATGCGGTCGCGCGGGACACCTGTGATTTTCTCTGCCCAGGCAGGTGTGTAGGGCAGATTTTCGTCATACGAGGTGGCCGAGTTGGCATCTTCGAGCCCTCGGTTCAAACCGTAGTTTGCCACAAAGAGGTCGAACACAGTCGCAACCAGCGCTTCACCGTCGCTCAACTTAACTTTCTTTGCCGGGACGGACCGAACGAGTACGCTGTCATGGTCCGTTCCTTCGAAATAATCGTGTTCCCGATTGCCGAAATAAGGAAACGCGACGGACGCGATTTCATCGTGATCCTCATCCAGGATGAGACTCATCTTAAGATCGACATCAGTCCCGGTACTGTCTTTCTGTTCCAGGTTCCATTTGCCCTTTTCGCCCCACCTGAAGCCAATTGAACCGTTGGGTACAACCGTCTTGCCGGTCTTGCGGTCAAGTCCGACCGTTTTCCATTCGGGATTGTTCTCTTCTCCCAATGCGTCGGAAAATTCGGACGCGCGCACAAGCTTGTCGGGAACGAGGTTGCCATCCTTGGATACAAGCCGAACGAGCAGCGGCATGTCCGTGTAGCGCCGACAGTAATCCTCAAAATACTCAGCCTGACGGTCGAGATGGTATTCGCGCAGGATGACATGTCCCATGGCCATGGCCAGGGCGGCATCAGTGCCCTGCTTCGGGTTCAGCCACATATCGGAGAATTTTGCAGCTTCCGAATAGTCAGGCGATACAACGACCGACTTTGCCCCCTTGTAGCGAACCTCACTGTAGAAGTGGGCGTCAGGCGTTCTGGTCTGCGGAACATTCGATCCCCACAGCATCAGGAACCCGGCGTTGTACCAGTCCGCGGACTCCGGCACATCGGTCTGCTCGCCCCAGGTCATCGGCGACGCGGGCGGCAGATCGCAATACCAGTCGTAGAACGACATGCACGTTCCGCCGAGCAAGGAAAGATAACGGGAGCCGGCAGCGTAGGAGACCATGGACATGGCAGGGATCGGCGAGAAACCGATGACCCGGTCCGGACCCCACTTCTTTGCCGTGTAAGCATTGGCTGCGGCGATGATTTCGTTGACTTCGTCCCAGGTTGCCCGGACAAAACCGCCATGCCCGCGTACTTTCGTATAGTCTTTCCGTTTGGCAGGATCTTCCTGGATCGCCGTCCACGCACCGATCGGTGTCTTGACCGCCCTCTCCTTGCGCCAGAGTTTCAACAGCCTCGACCGGATCAGCGGATGCTTCACACGGTTGGCGGAATACATGTACCAGGAATAGCTTGCGCCACGTGCGCAGCCTCTGGGCTCGTGGTTCGGAAGGTCCGGCCGCGTCCGCGGATAGTCGGTTTGCTGGGTTTCCCAGGTAACGATTCCGCCTTTGACGTAGATCTTCCAGGAACAGGACCCTGTGCAGTTTGCACCATGCGTGGAGCGAACGACCTTGTCGTGCTGCCAACGCTTCCGGTAACTGTCTTCCCAGGATCTGCTCTCATTCGTGGTGACGCCATGCCCATCGGAGAAGGGTTCATTCTTCTTCTTCTCCGACAGGAAATTCAGGCGATCTAGCAAGTGTGACATTTTTTAATCCTCTCCCGTGGACGCGTCGGCTCAGCAGGGAACCGGCGCGTTTTTACGGCTGTAGAAAGCCCATGTGATCGCGACACAGGCGACGTAGAAGGCAAGGAAACCCCACAAGGCCCCATGCGGCGCACCGGTCATCGAGATCGAGGTCCCGTAGGCTTTCGGAATGAAAAAGGCGCCATAAGCTGCAATCGCCGAAGTGAAGGCAATGATTGCCGAGCTTTCCAGTTCCGATTGTTTCAGCGTTGCCGCATCATCCAGTTGCGGCATCAGCCGGGGAACTTCCTGACGCATGATTGACGGGATCATCTGGAATGTGGAGGCGTTGCCGACACCTGTCAGGAAAAACAGAGCCATGAAGCAGGTGAAAAAGCCCCAGAAATGTCCACCCTGGCCATCGACCGGCAGGAACTGAAGCACTCCGTAAACCGCGACAATCATTCCAAGGAAAGTCCAGAAGGTAACGCGCCCACCCCCGAACTTGTCCGAAATCCAACCGGTTGCCGCGCGGCTCAGAGCACCCACTAGAGGTCCGAGAAAGGCGAACTGAAGCACATTGACGTCCGGGAACTGGGTTTTCATGAGCAGCGGGAAACCGGCGGCGTAACCGATGAAACTGCCGAATGTGCCGGTGTAAAGGATGCACATGATCCAGTTATGCTTGCGGGAAAAGATGATCGACTGCTCTGCAAAGCTCGCACGTGCGCTTGCAATGTCATTCATGCCGAACCAGGCGGCGACCGCGGAAAGCGCGATGAAAGGCACCCAGATGTAACCGGCATTTTGCAGCCACAGCTTGCTGCCATCGCTCAAGGTCTGTGCCTCACCACCGATTGCGCCGAAAACACCCATGGTAATGACCAGCGGAACGACGAACTGCATGACCGAAACGCCCAGGTTTCCGAGACCTGCATTGAGCGCCAGCGCGTTACCCTTGGTCTTCTTGGGGTAAAAATAGGCGATGTTGGCCATGGAAGACGCAAAGTTGCCGCCGCCGAAACCGCACATCAGTGCAAGAACAAGAAACGTCATGTAGGACGTGTCCGGGTTCTGGATGGCGAACCCGATCCCGAGTGCCGGCAGCAAAAGCGATGCCGTTGAAAGCGCTGTCCACTTCCTGCCACCGAATATTGGAACCATGAAACTGTAGAAGATACGGAGCGTCGCGCCCGATAGACCCGGCAAAGCGGCGAGCCAGAACCGTTCTCCTACGGAAAACTCGAAGCCGATCGCCGGCATTTTGGCAACCACAACCGACCAGACCATCCAGACCGAGAAGGCCAGAAGCAGGCAGGGAATGGAAATCCAGAGATTGCGAGTGGCGATGGCCTGGCCTCTGGACTTCCAGAATTCCGGGTCTTCTGGACGCCAGTCCAACAATGTGTGCCCTTTTTGACCGGGCTGTGCCGTAGCGGTTGCCATGGGAATGATCCTCATTTCTAGAATGGTTGGCGGGCCGGTTGGCAACGGCCCGCCAGGTCAGGTCAATGGACCGGGCTGGGGCGCTCGGCACTGGCGACCTGACCAGTTTGTTCGTCCGATTTGGAAAGCGGCATTTCGGGAAGATCCGAGAGCGTCTTTTCGCCGCCCAGTACCGGATAACGTCTCTTTTCCATGCGCCGGATGGCCACGTGCATCCAGACCGTCGAGACCGCGACCAGAACGAACATCAGCATGTAAGGCGCTGTCCACACACCGGTCGCGTCCAGGAGAACGCCGAACGAAATCGGCAGGAAGAAACCTCCGAGGCCACCGATCATGCCGACGAGACCGCCGACAGAACCCACGTGGTGCGGGTAATAGACGGGGATGTGCTTGTAGACGGCCGCCTTGCCGAGGCTCATGACAAAACCGAGAACGACGGTGATGGCGACGAAGAGCGAGAGGCCGACACCGAACTCGAAATTGATCACTCCGGAGATGCCCTGGACCGCGTAGCTCGTTTGCGGGTAGCTCATGATGAAGAGACAGACCAGCGAGACGATAAAGGTGAAGTACATCACGAAACGGGCGCCCCACTTGTCCGACATCCATCCCCCCAATGCACGGAACACCGAACCCGGCAGGGAATAGAGACCGGCCAGCACACCGGCTGTTGTCAGTTCAAGACCATAGGCCCCGACGTAGTAGCGCGGCAGGAACGAGGCGAGCGCGACGAAGGCGCCGAAGACGAAGAAGTAATAAGTTGCAAAGCGCCAGACCTGGATGTTTTTCAGCGGTGCCAGCTGATCTGCTGTCGATACCGCGGAGGATCCGGTCTTCTTGCGCGCAGCCTGTGCAGGATCATCCTTGGACAACACATAAAACAGGACCGCGGTGATGGCGAGAACGACCGCATAAACACGAGCGGTTCCTTCCCAGCCAAGCGCAACTACGAGAAATGGCGCTGCGAAGTTGGTGACTGCGGCACCAACGTTACCAGCCCCGAAAATGCCGAGTGCCGTTCCCTGTTTTTCTTTCTCGAACCATTGGGAAACGTAAGCAACACCGATGATGAAGGAACCACCGGCAAGGCCAAGTCCGAGTGCGGCAAGCAGGAACACCTCGTAGGTGCGTACCGAGGTCAGAAGCCAAACACAAATAGCAGTGATCAGCATCTGAAGCGGAAACATCAGGCGTCCGCCAAACTGCTCTGTCCAGACCCCAAGAAAGATCCGGCTGATCGATCCGGTCAGAACCGGTGTTGCGACGAGCAGACCAAACTGGGTATCGGAAAGCCCAAGCTCACCTTTGATCTTCACGCCAATGATAGAGAAAATGGTCCAGACGGCAAAACACACCGTGAAAGCGAATGTACTTAAGCCGAGCGCTCTGTATTGATCCGAGCGATTTACCCCTTCCAGCGAGTGCATGATAAGAGCCTCTTTTTTTGGACACTTGGAGGTGTTTTCGATGAAGGTGGGCTCAGATTGCGCGTGACGGAAAAAATGGAGTTGATATTTGTCAAACAGGCGTGCTGAACCAGAAGAAACAAAACCTTGCAAGACGGAGATCAACTCCCCTCTCAAATAAAGGCAAGAAAACGGATTGCGTCCAACATACGTATCCTGTAATCCTGGCAAGTGAGAGCTTGATAAATATCAAGAGGAGAGTTCCATGCGCACTGGTGATTTTGAGGAGGTCAGAGCCTTAAAACTCTTCCGCAGCATGAGTGAAAGCGCCTTCGAGAATCTCTTGCAGGCGGCATATGTTCAAACCTTTCCTGCCCAACTGGAACTGATCCAAGAAGGTGAGCCGGCAGACTTTCTTTACGTCGTTCTGGAAGGAGCCGTGGAATTATACGCAAATTCCAACGGTCGGTCGGCGACCATGGGCATTGTGACACCAATCAGGACATTCATACTTGCAGCAGTACTCAAGGACGCGGTCTATCTGATGTCTGCGCGCACCTGTGAACGGTCAAAACTGCTTTTGATTCCCTCAGAAAACGTTCGCAGAGCTTTCCATCGTGATGAAGCGTTCCTGCAGGCCATTATTGTTGAACTGGCGAGTTGCTACCGCGGTGTTGTGAAGGAACATAAGGACCTGAAATTGCGCACCGGTGTGGAACGACTGGCGAATCGCCTGCTCAGGTACAACCTAGACCAGGGCAACAGCGGTCACCTGACGCTTCCGCACGACAAACGCCGCCTTGCATCGATCCTGGCCATGACTCCGGAAAACCTCTCAAGGGCGT
>NZ_JAILWL010000087.1 GCF_025698965.1 Roseibium sp. | reverse complement strand
GGGAGCGGTTCCGTTCCGGGCAAGGGCTTCTCCGGCAAGATAGAGCGATCCGCAAATCAGGATCCGAGGCGGTTCACCATCCTTTGCGGCACAAGCTGCCACATCTGCCAGGGCTGCGTCCAGTGATGGAAACGGAGTTGCTTCCAAGCCGGCGCACCGGGCAAGGTCTGCGAGGTCTTCCGGACTTCTTGCTGTTGTTGTTGAGGAAATCGGGACAGTGCCTACGTGGCGCACCAAACCGTCAAAGGGACGGAAAAAGCCGACCGGATCCTTGGTCGTCAACATGCCCGTGACGAGGTAAAGCGGGCGCGGAATGCGCTCTTCCTGCTCCCCCATGAACTGTGCAACGGAAATACCGGCAGCCGGATTGTGACCGCCATCGACCCAGACTTCGGCACCCGGTGGACAAAGATCCAGAAGCTGGCCCTGCATGACGGGCTGCAGGCGTCCCGGCCAGTTTACCGATCTCAAGCCTTGTGCAACAACATCGTCACCCGGCAGAAGTCCAGAAACCTTGAGGGCTGCGACGGCCAATCCGGCATTGGCAATCTGATGACCCCCTCCAAGGATCGGCAAAGGCAGATCAATCAGTTCTTCCTCGTCCTGGAAGGTCATGCGGCCCTGATCCGTCTGCGTGATAAAGTCCTGACCATAGACCTGCAGTCTCGCCCGGTTCCGTGCTGCCTGACGCACCACGACAGGTAAAGCCGTTTCTTCCTGCCTTGCGCAAATCACCGGAATGCCCGGCTTGATGATGCCGGCTTTCTCAGCTGCGATTTCGGCCAGATCGTCTCCAAGGAACTTTTCATGATCCATTGAAATCGCGGTTATTACTGTCGCCAGCGGATCGTCAATCACGTTGGTCGCGTCCAATCGACCACCAAGACCAACTTCCAGAAGCAAAACATCGGCAGGATATTCTGCAAACAAAAGCAGTGCTGCAGCCGTGGTGATCTCGAAAAACGTAATCTCTTCGCCACCATTTGCCTCTTCACAACGATGCAATGCGTCGAACAGCGCAGGGTCGGTTACGAATTTGCCATCCGTGCCCAACCGGATCCGTTCGTTGAACGACACCAGGTGCGGAGAGGTATAGACATGGCAGCGTTTCCCGGACGCTTCCAGGATCGCCCGCATAGTCGCCGTGACGGAGCCCTTGCCATTCGTCCCGGCAATATGAATGACCGGCGGCAACGCTCTTTCAGGATTTCCAAGTGCATCCAGCAGCCGGTGCATACGCCCGAGCGAGAGATCGATCTCTTTCGGGTGCAAGGCCAGCAGCCTATCCAGGATTTTTGTGATTTGATCCAAGGCGCCCTCCGAAGGGTCCTCTGTCCAGTGTTTCGCGTAGGTTTCGCGTTTAGGATATAGCCGCCTGCTGGACAAGCAGACGGCGCTGAATCGTCCGGTTATACCGAATTTACGACAAATTCAGGTGACGGTCGGCACTTAAGTTGCCGCTTCGGCTTCCTTAGCCGGTTCTTCCACAGATGCTTTGGCCTCAACTTCTTCCGCAGCTTCTGTTTCCTGCGGAGCTTCCAGCTTCGGCAGGTCAACTTCACGCTTCATCAGAATGCCGCAGATCCTGGCGATGGTTTCTTTCATCTGCTGGCGCGGCACCACCATGTCGATCATGCCATGCTCGAGGAGATATTCCGCCGTCTGGAAATCATCAGGAAGTTTTTCCCGAACCGTTTGTTCGATCACCCGCCGTCCGGCGAAGCCGATCTGTGCACCCGGTTCAGCGATATGGACATCGCCCAGCATCGCGTAGGAAGCGGACACGCCGCCGGTGGTCGGGTTGGTCAAGACCACAATGTAAGGCAGACCTGCCTCGCGGAGCATCTGAACGCCGACAGTCGTGCGCGGCATCTGCATCAAGGAAAGAATGCCTTCCTGCATGCGTGCGCCGCCGGAGGCCGCGAACATGACGAACGGGGTCTTGTCGTCAACCGCCTTCAGCATACCGGTGAGGATGGCTTCACCAGCCGCCATGCCAAGCGAACCGGCAATAAAATCGAAATTCTGGACCGCGGCAGTGATCTCGACACCATTGACCTTGCCCTGACCGACAAGAATGGCCTCGTTTTCACCAGACTTGGAGCGGGCATCTTTCAGCCGGTCGGTATAGCGCTTGGAATCGCGGAATTTGTGTGGATCTGCCTGAACTTCAGGTGTCTCAACCTCTTTGTAGTCGCCATCATCAAAAAAGGCCTCGAGACGCTTACGCGCAGGCATGCGCATATGGTGGCCGGAATTCGGAATGACCCAAAGATTTGCTTCCAGATCGCGGTGAAAAACCATTTCACCGGTTTCCGGACATTTGATCCAAAGGTTTTCCGGAACCTCACGCTTTTTCCAAAGATCACGGATCTTGGGGCGTACAATAGAGTTGATCCAGTTCACGACAAACGCGTCCGTTACTCGAGTTAGCAATCAGCGGAGATATGGGGTCCGCCAGAATTCGTTCAATTCAATGAGCCCAGATCATTTGCCCGGATGGGACAGGTCAGATCCGGCTGCTCAGGTCAGGCAGAGCGCGCCCGGGCACAACCGGACGCGAGATCGGCGACAACATCGACAACGGCCTGCACTGTCTTGTCCGTTCCCTTGCCTGCCTCATCCAGACTGTCACGGATGGCATTCACCAGAACTGAGCCAACAACAACTCCGTCGGCATCCTTGCCGATTTCCGCCGCCTGTTCGGCGGTCTTAACGCCAAATCCAACCGCTACCGGAAGGTCCGTATGCCCCTTGATGCGGTTCACGGCTGTTGCGACCTGGCCGGTATCCGCAATATTGGCACCGGTTATACCGGTCACAGAGACGTAATAGACGAAACCGGAGGTATTGGCCAGAACGGCGGGAAGGCGCTTGTCGTCGGTAGTGGGAGTTGCAAGGCGGATGAAATTCAGTCCGGCTTCCAATGCAGGAATGCACAGCTCGTCATCTGCTTCAGCCGGTATATCGACAATAATGAACCCGTCGACCCCGGCGTCCTTGGCGATCTGCACGAATTTCTTCGGATCGCGGACATAGATCGGATTGTAATAACCCATCAGGATGATCGGCGTTTCCGCATCCTGCTTGCGAAACTCCCGTACCATGTCCAAGGTCTTGTCCATGGTGTGGCCCGCGGCAAGGGCACGCTGGTTGCCCAGCTGGATCGGAACGCCTTCGGCCATCGGATCGGAAAACGGCATGCCGAGCTCTATCACATCGGCGCCCGCGGCGGGCAACGCATTCAAAACTTCCTGGGAGGTCTGCAGATCCGGATCGCCTGCGGTAATAAATGTGACCAAGGCTGGTCTGCCGGCTTCCGCACAGGCTTTAAAACGGCGGTCGATACGCGTTTCCGTCATACAGCTTCACCCCTGCCGCCGCTCTCACGGCGCTGATACTCGAATTGGACTCAATGCGATGTAGGGGAGCGAGCAAGCCTGTGTCAATCAAAGAACGCCACAATCGGACCAGAAGGCCGGATTGGCAGCCCATTTCAGGAGCGTGAGACCGTGAATCGGATCAACGCCGACCGAAATGCTTGTTGTAGGCGTAGCTGGAGATTTCGGTGCGTTCCAGACCAAGCCGCGCCAAGTCGCTGTTGTTCATGCGGCTCAAACGCTCGACTTCTTTGGCGGTGCTGCGTGCTGCGCGCACGTCACGAACAAATCCTGAGAAAAAATCGAAAGCCATTTCATGTTCCTTTCGGGAATTCGAGAAGATTGTGCAGCGCACTCACTTCTTACGCTTCGAATTTAAGGAATGGAGCGCTTTCCACAACAGCCATGTTTGCATTGCAGCAATGTCGGAGCCGAATAGCTTGGGAAGCCTGACATTATCACCCCCAACAATGCATAGCTGGCTCAGCAGATCTGCGAAATTGATGGCTACAAACACGCACAAAGTGCGCCTATTTTTAGACAATTCAAAATAGAAAAAGGAGCCGAAATTGGCCCATTCCCTCTTCGAGCCAGCCCCGACACCGCTCAGCGAAAAACTGTGGCGCCGCGTGAAAGACCTGAATGTCGGATTGTCCGCACGGTCATCGGCGGAAAGCGGTTCCGGCAATCAGACTGACCCCGCGTTGCTGAAACAGGCAGAGAACCTGGATGCCCGTGGCCGGCAACAATTCCTTCAAGCCGTTCTGACCAGCAAACCGATCACAAAATAAAAACCGCGCGCTTCAACAGCGCACGGTTCATATACATTAATACTCATGATCTTCGTCTAAAGATCAAATCCCAGCATCTGCCCGACCGCGAAAACATCCTTGTCGCCGCGTCCACACAGGTTCATGACAATAATCTGATCCTTATCCATCTGCGGAGCGATCTTGACCACATGAGCAAGGGCATGGGACGGCTCAAGAGCCGGAATGATGCCTTCGACACGTGTCAGCAACTGGAAGGCCTCCAGTGCTTCAGTGTCCATGATCGGGACGTATTCAACACGGCCGATTTCCTTCAGCCAGGAGTGTTCCGGTCCGATGCCCGGATAATCGAGACCGGCCGATATCGAATGGCCTTCGAGGATCTGGCCGTCGTCATCCTGCAACAGGTAAGTCCGATTGCCATGCAAAACCCCCGGCTTGCCGGCGGTCAACGAAGCGCAATGTTCTTCGCCTTCCAGGCCGTGACCACCCGCTTCGACCCCAATGATCTGGACTGCCTTGTCATCAAGGAAGGGATGGAACAGGCCGATGGCATTGGATCCGCCTCCAACGGCGGCGACCAACGTATCCGGCAACCGCCCTTCGGCTTCCATCATCTGCTCACGCAGTTCCTTGCCGATCACCGACTGGAAATCGCGTACAAGTTCGGGATAGGGATGCGGACCGGCGGCGGTGCCAATCAGGTAGTAAGTGCTGTCGACATTGGTGACCCAGTCGCGCAGCGCCTCGTTCATGGCGTCCTTGAGCGTACCGGCACCTGCGGTCACGGGCACAATTTCCGCACCCAGGAGCTTCATCCGGAAGACGTTCGGTTTCTGCCGTTCGACATCGGTTGCGCCCATATAGACCACACAGGGCAGTCCGAAACGTGCACAGACGGTTGCCGTGGCCACACCATGCTGTCCAGCCCCGGTTTCAGCAATGATGCGGGTCTTGCCCATACGTTTGGCGAGCAGGATCTGACCCAGGCAGTTGTTGATCTTGTGCGACCCGGTGTGGTTCAGCTCGTCGCGCTTGAAATAGATTTTGGCACCACCAAGCTCCTCCGTCAGGCGCTCAGCGAAATAGAGCGGCGACGGTCGACCGGTGTAATGCTTGTTAAGCGTTTCGATTTCGGCCTGGAATGCCGGGTCGTTCTTGGCATCCTTGTAGTGCTGTTCCAGATCCAGGATCAGCGGCATCAGGGTTTCGGCGACATAGCGACCGCCGAAAATACCGAAATGCCCGCGATCGTCCGGACCGGTCCGGATGCTGTTCGCCATATCGTTCACGCGTATACTCCTTAACCCGGAAATCAGGCGCTTTTGGCGGCGGCCATAAAAGCGCGAATAAGATCGTTGTCCTTGACGCCCTTCGCGCTTTCAACGCCGGAAGAAACGTCGACTTCCCTGGTGCCGCTCAACCGGATGGCGTCGGCAACATTGTCTGGATCGAGGCCTCCCGAAAGCATAAAGGGCTTCTTGAGGTCAAGGTCTTTCAGCATCGTCCAGTCATAGGAAACACCATTGCCGCCCGGCAGATCGGATCCCTTGGGCGGTTTGGCGTCAAACAGGATCCGGTCGGCAACAACGGAATAATAATGTGCCTGCTCCAGATCCGATTTTTCGGACACGGAAACGGCCTTCATGAGTTTGGTTCCGTGCATCACTTTCGCCGCGGCGCAGGCTTCCGGCGCTTCGCTGCCGTGAAACTGGAACGTGTCCGGATTGACCACTTCCTTGATCCGCGACAAGCCGTCGAGGTCCATGTTGACGGTCACCGCGACGATTTCCGCTCGGCCACGGGCCATGTCGGCCAGCCTGCACGCCTGGCTCAGCGACACGTGACGCGGGCTTTTCGGAAAAAACATCAGGCCGACCATGTCTGCACCGGCATCCAGCGCGGTTTCCATGGTGTCCTCGGTGCTCAGACCACAGATTTTGACAATAATCTCAGACATGGTTTCGAGGTATCGCCGGAAGGAAGGTGTTTGTCAAAGAAGAAAGATCAAATAGTCCGGCATGTCCGCTCGTCCAGAGTATCAGATCCCCCGGTCGAAATTTGACAGCACTTCTTCGGCAACATGGGCTACAAGCCTGAGTGATCATCCCCCCGAACGTCACGAGCACGCAAAATGCTGCATTTCAAACAATCGAATGCCGGGCTGCCAATCATCCTCTTCTTGCATCCCGGCGGGTTCGACGGGCGCATGTGGGAGGAGGTTGCAGGATTGCTTCCCGACTTTAACTGCGTATGTCCCGACTTGCCTGGTCATGGCCGTTCCCGGAACATTCCGGTGACAGATTTTGCCGACGCAAGCGATGCTGTTGCAGAAGTCGCTGCCAAGACCGGCGCTTCTCCCGTGAACATCGCAGGTCTTTCGATGGGGTCCTATATCGGTTTTCATCTCATGATGCGGCATTCCGATCTCGTTGAAAACGCAGTGTTGAGCGGCTTTCAACATGACAGGATTGAAGCCCCGGCCATTATGCGCGCAATGATGCATGTGTCTTCCTGGATGATGAACTCAAAAAGGACACGCGAGAAAATGGCGCGATCCATGGGTGTCTCCAACATTGGACTAATCAGTCACAACGGCCGGCCAAACGCATCTGCCGCCACAATGCGGAAAATCAGCAGGCTTGCACTGGATTTCGATGTCTCAAACGAGCTGAGCCGCGTTTCAACGCGCACGCTCGTGCTTACCGGGGAAAAGGAACACCCGGCGGTCAAAGCCTCTTTACCGGTCTTTCAAGAACGGATGCCGAACTGTGAGGCGCGCGTCATCCCAAAGCTCGGCCATGGCTGGCTAGCGCGGGACCCGGAGCTCTATTGCGAAACGCTTCGGGCCTGGTTCACGGATCTTACACTTCCCGGGCAATTGGAACGGGTGGCGGGATAGTAGCCCTTCTTTGCGCACACGCCGCATGAACGAGACGTCGGAGTGCGAGACCCGTTGGTCAGTGATCAATCTTTTAGAGGGGTATTTGGCTCTTCGATCCCGGCACGCGCTACGCCTGGCCGGATGACGACGGCTGGAGTTGAATGATCCTATCCATCGTCATCCCGGACGGAGCGAAGCGAAGATCCGGGACCGGAGAGCCCAGAACGTTTAGACGTCCGACACATTCAGCATCCGTTCATCACGTCACATTGAACGCCGCGATGGCGGCCATGTTGACGATGTCGCTGTCCTTTGCACCCAGCGGAAGGATCTGGATCGGTTTGTCGAAACCGACCAGAAGCGGGCCGATCACGGTCGCGCCACCCAATTCCTGCAGCATCTTTGTGGAAATGGATGCGGAGTGGAATGCCGGCATGACCAGCACATTGGCAGGACCGGACAGGCGGCAGAACGGGTAGGCGGACATACGGTCCATGTTGAGCGCGACATCGGCGGCCATGTCACCGTCATATTCAAAATCGACGCGGCGGCGATCCAGAATCTTGACCGCCTCGATGACCTTTTCCGAGCGCTCCCCTTTCGGATGTCCGAAGGTGGAATAGGCCAGCATGGCGACCCGCGGTTCATATCCAAGCTTGCGCGCGACGTGCGCCGCTTCTTCTGCAATATCGGCCAGTTCTTCGGAATTCGGCATGTCGATCACAGCTGTGTCGGCGATCAGAACCGTTCGTCCACGTGCGAGCGCCAGGTTGACACCGATGACCCGGTGCCCCGGCTTCGGATCGATGGTTGCCTTCACGGTATCGAGCGCGACGGAATAGTTCCGAGTCAGGCCGGTGACCATGGCATCGGCATCACCGCGCGCCACCATGATGGCGCCCCAGTAGTTCCGGTCATTGTTGACCATGCGCTGGCAATCGCGCAGCAGATAACCCCGACGCTGCATACGGCCATAGAGATATTGCGCGTAATCGGCATTCCTGTCGGAAAGTCGCGCGTTCTGGATGGACAGTCCCGGCCGGTCGATATCGATCCCGGCCTGATGGGCCATGGATTGGATTTCGTCTTCGCGGCCGATCAGGATTGCTTCGCCCAGGCCTTGCGACACGAAACTGGCCGCAGCGCGGATCACCGGCTCTTCCTCGCCCTCGGCAAAGACAACCCGCTTCGGCTGCTGACGAACCTTGGAGAAAATACGTTGCAAGGTTCCCGCAACCGGATCCCGACGAGCGGAAAGCTGGTGCTTATACGCCTCCATGTCGACAATCGGGCGCTTGGCAACGCCGGAGTCCATCGCTGCCTGGGCAACTGCGGGCGGGATAGCGTGGATAAGGCGAGGGTCGAACGGCACCGGAATGATGTATTCCGGTCCGAATTTCGGCCGGTTGCCTCGATAGGCGGCTGCTACCTCATCGGGCACTTCCTCGCGGGCAAGTTCGGCCAGAGCCCGTGCACAGGCCACTTTCATGTCGTCATTGATGGTGGTCGCCTGAACGTCCAGCGCACCTCGGAAGATATAGGGAAAGCCGAGGACGTTGTTGACCTGGTTCGGATAATCCGAACGTCCTGTCGCAACGATGGCATCGTCGCGCACTTCGGCAGCTTCCTCCGGAGTGATTTCCGGGTCCGGATTGGCCATCGCAAAAATGATCGGGTTCGGCGCCATGACGCGCAGCATGTCCGGTGTCAGAGCACCCTTCACCGACACTCCAAAAAAAACGTCGGCCCCTTTCAACGCGTCATAAAGCGACCGGTTGTCGGTTTCGATCGCGTGAGCCGACTTCCACTGATTCATCCCCTCGGAGCGGCCCTTGTAGATGACACCCTTGGTATCGCAGAGCGTGATGTTGTCGTGAGGAACCCCCATCGCCTTGACCAGTTCGATACAGGCGATTCCGGCAGCACCCGCGCCGTTGCAGACAACCTTGGTATCTTTCATGTCCCGGCCGGTCAGGTGCAGGGCGTTGATCAGGCCGGCAGCGGCAATGATTGCAGTTCCATGCTGATCATCATGAAAGACCGGAATATCCATCAGCTCGCGCAAGCGTTGCTCGATAATGAAGCAGTCCGGCGCCTTGATATCTTCCAGATTGATGCCGCCGAAGGACGGGCCAAGATAGCGGACCGAGTTGATAAACTCCTCGACTTCCTGCGTGTCGACTTCAAGATCGATGGAATCCACGTCGGCAAAACGCTTGAAGAGGACGGACTTGCCTTCCATTACCGGCTTGGACGCAAGAGCGCCAAGATTGCCGAGACCCAGAATGGCGGTACCGTTGGAAATCACCGCGACAAGATTGCCCTTGGTCGTATAGTCATAGGCTCGGCTCGGATCGTCGGCAATCGCCCGCACCGGTACCGCCACACCCGGCGAATAGGCCAGCGAAAGGTCGCGTTGTGTCGCCATGGGTTTGGTGGGCGTAATCTCCAGCTTGCCGGGCCTTCCCTCCTGGTGAAACTGAAGGGCTTCCTGATCGGTAAAGCTGACGTTGGTTTTAGACGATTTTTTTTCGGCGGACATGACGCGGGCGTTTCCTCTTGATCACGCTCTAACTGAGGCGGAAGACCGACCTTATCCCCTGGAAAATGAAGCCTCAACCCAAGATCACATAACCCTTTTGTGGAATGCCGCTGCAGGTTTGGTACGTATCGGTCATGAGTGGACAAAGCGCGCAAAAGACAGCCCCGGCGGATACCAAAGTCACGCCGATGATGGCTCAGTTTATCGAGATCAAAACCGCCAACCCGGACAGCCTCCTGTTTTACCGGATGGGCGATTTCTATGAATTGTTTTTCGACGATGCCGAAGTCGCTGCTCGTGCACTCGGCATCACACTGACCAAACGGGGCAAACATCAGGGTGCGGATATCCCGATGTGCGGCGTTCCCGTCCACGCCGCCGACGATTATCTCCAGAAACTGATCGCGCTCGGACATCGCGTATCCGTGTGCGAGCAGACGGAGGATCCGGCAGAAGCAAAGAAACGCGGATCCAAATCGGTGGTCCGGCGCGACGTGGTGCGTCTCGTAACCCCCGGAACGCTGACCGAAGAACGGCTTTTGGATGCCGGTGCAAACAATTTCCTGATGGCGTTGACCCGCCTAAAGGGCGGGTCCCTGAGCGGTGACGCGGTCTATGGTCTGGCCTGGATCGACATGTCGACCGGTTCCTTCCAGGTTTCGGAAACCGACCACCAGCGCCTGGCGGCCGATCTTGCGCAAGTGTCACCCAAGGAGCTGATCCTGGCGGACAACCTGCTGCAGGAAAGCGACCTGCGTCTGATCGCCGAGCAGGCGGGCGGCGCGCTGTCTCCCGTGCCGCGCGCCTTTTTCGACAGCTCAACGGCAACGGATCGTCTGGCGCATTACTTCGGAGTGAAAACGCTCGACGGCTTCGGAACCTTCAGCCGTGCCGAGCTTTCCGCTGCCGCGGGAATTCTGTCCTATATCGAAAAAACCCAGCTCGGCGAACGCCCACCCCTGGATCCACCGGTTCGGGAAGCCGGTGCGGAATTGTCCAGGACGCTGGCGGGTGAGAAACAGGGCTCGCTTCTGGCAACCATCGACAGGACGGTTACGGGCGGAGGATCCCGGCTTCTCGCCAGCCGTCTGGCCGGGCCGCTGGTCAATGTGGTTGCCATTCACCACAGGCACGACGCCGTCGCCTTTTTTCTCGACAACGAGATCATGCGCGAAGGCCTTCGCCAGACGCTGAAAGGCGCGCCGGATATGGCTCGCGCCTTGTCGCGCATTGCGCTCAACCGTGGAGGTCCCCGGGACATCCTGTCGGTCGCGCAGGGTCTGTCTGCTGCACGCGCCGTACTCGATCAGACAACATCCGGCACCAGCGACATTCCCGCTGAAATCGCCGCTGCGCGGGCAAGTCTTGAACAGGCGCCGCATGACCTCGGCGCTGAACTTGTCGCCGCAATCAAGGAAGAGCCACCGCTTTTGAAGCGCGACGGAGGCTTCGTCGCCACCGGCTACAATTCCGATCTCGATGAATTGCGGTCCTTAAGGGACGAAAGTCGCAAGGTGATTGCCAAGCTTCAGGCCGAGTATTCCGAGGAATTGGGCCTTCGATCCCTGAAAATCAAACACAACAACGTTCTCGGCTGGTTCATCGAAGCACCGACCGCACAAACGGAAAAGCTGACTGCCGATCCGGCCCGCTTCATTCACCGGCAGACCATGGCCGGGGCGATGCGCTTCACAACCACGGAACTGGCGGATCTGGAATCCAAGATCGCCAGTGCCGGGGAACGGGCGCTCTCAATCGAGCTGGACGTCTTCGACCGGCTGGGTCAGGCAATCATCGACGCCGGAGAGGCGATCAAGGCCGCGGCACAAGGCCTCAGCATCCTGGACGTTTCGGCGGCGCTGGCAAAACTCGCGCAGGAAGAAAACTACACCCGCCCTGTCGTGGATGACAGCCGCGCATTCGATATCAAGGGCGGACGGCACCCGGTCGTTGAACAGGCGCTCAGAAAATCCGGTGGCGACAGCTTTGTTGCCAACGACGCCAATCTTGGGCCGGACAGTTCCGAGGAAATCGGCCACATCTGGCTGATCACCGGTCCGAACATGGCGGGTAAGTCGACCTTCCTCAGGCAGAATGCCTTGATTGCCGTGCTGGCACAGATGGGAGCCTTCGTTCCGGCAACAAACGCGCATATTGGTGTCGTCGACCGGCTGTTTTCCCGCGTTGGCGCAGCAGACGATCTGGCGCGCGGACGTTCCACTTTCATGGTCGAAATGGTCGAAACAGCCGCCATTCTCAACCAGGCCGGCGACCGGTCGCTGGTCATTCTTGACGAGATCGGCCGCGGAACCGCTACCTTTGACGGATTGTCAATCGCCTGGGCAACAATCGAGCATCTGCATGAGGTCAACAGATCCCGTGCGCTGTTTGCGACCCACTACCACGAACTGACCGCCCTTTCGGCCAAACTCGACAGGCTTTCCAATGCGACCGTTTCGGTAAAGGAGTGGAAAGGCGATGTCATTTTCCTGCATGAGATCGTCCCGGGCGCCGCGGACCGATCCTACGGTATTCAGGTGGCAAAGCTGGCCGGGCTTCCCTCGATGGTGGTCGAACGGTCCAGGCAGGTGCTCACTCAGCTGGAAGAGCAGGACCGGAATTCGCCTTCCGAAACCCTGATCGACGAATTGCCGCTTTTTGCCAGCCTCACACCAAGTCCGCCCAGCGCGGCCACACCCGTAGAACCGGATCCCATTCTGGAAGCACTGCAGGAAATTGACCCGGACGACATGACCCCACGCGATGCACTGGAAGCTTTGTACAGGCTGAAGACACTCAAGAAGGAGAGGGATGCCGAAACCTGAAGGCAAGCAACACCGGCGTCACCAGGCAAAGAGCCTGGCTGCTTCGACGTTGATGCTTGCAGAAACGAATTCGGCTTCGGCCCGGACATCGTCCAGGTCGTAGCGCGCGGCGTCCAGGTCATATTCGGCATCGCTCAGATCGTCGCGAAGCCTCCTGCGTTTCCTGCGACAATCCTTCAGATCGTCCTTCTTTTTGTCCTTGCATTTGGTGTCGTGAAGCTTGTCGTTCAGCGCGTCGACCGTGTTCTCCAACGAGAGAATTTTCGATTCCGCCTGACTGACCCGGTCATTTGCTTTCCAGATCACGTTTCCAAGCTGATAGGCCTGATTGAAACCGTTGGCCATTTGCGGTGGACAGATCGAGGACCTTTGCTTGTTCTGTTTGCCAAGCGTGAACCCGTTCAGAGGTGTGCAGTAGTTTTGAAGTCCCTGGTTCCAGCCTGAAAGATATGCCCTGGTGTCGGGGGTTATGCCGTGTTTTCCGCAGCTTTTGACGACTTCGTCAAGATGGTCTGCAGGCTTACCGACGGAAGCGTGCGCGTTCCCGAGGTCGGCCCAATCGCCGGCAACGCATTGCTCCTTCGTCACAGCTGCACAGCCACCGAGACTGGCGACAGCCAGGGCCGCGAGGACGATTCCAAGACATGACTTCATTGATCTAGATAACCTGAACTATCCAAAACCCTCTTTACCGGCTGAATGCAAGAAACGACGAAGAGGATTTCGACATGAGAAACATAAGAGAATTCAACGATATAAAGTTCCGAATCTGAACAGAAGATGAGCAAACCGAATAAATTTCCTTCAGGTTTGGAGATTGAAATCTGCGCTGAAAAAGAGACTGACCGGAACTTGTTCAACCGATGGTGGACTGCTGCGCAAAAACCCTTTTTGCGTGACAGGTCAAACCTTCCGACTTAACATCCGCATCTGCTTCTTTTTCGCCGTCAGGTTTCCTTTCATGATTTCCTTGCCAAAGCTGCCTCGCCAGGTGGTGTTGATCCTGGTGCTGCAGTTCACCAACAGCCTTGGTGCATCGGCGCTCGTTCCGATGATGAGTTTCTTTATTGTCGAGGGACTGAATTCAGAACCCTGGCAGGTGGGCCTTTACACGGGACTTCTGATGCCGCTCACCCTGGCTGCCAACCGCTGGGCAGGAGAGCGGCTGGATCACGGTTTTCTGGTCAAGCGTCTGTTGTTGATTTCGATATTCGCGTTCATCACAGCCACAGCCCTGCTCACTCAGATTTCAAACCTTATGATGCTGATCCTGCTGATTGCGCCGCTGATGAGCCTGAGCAATATGGGAACGGGCACAATATTTACGTTCTGCCGTGTCTATTCGGAGAAAAACGAACTCGACGTTACCAAAATCAACTCCTGGCTTCGCATGACAGTCTCGTTGGCATGGATGATCGGACCCGCAGCTTCGTTTACATTGGTTGCCCAGTTTGGTTTTTCGATCGCCTTTGCGACCGCATTTGGCGTCGGCCTTGTTTACCTGCTGCTCGGATCTGTGGTTATCCCGCGCGATTTCAGATCCATTCGCAAGCCGAAATCAAACGACGAGGACAGCCCCATCAACTGGGGACTGATGATTGCCGGTCTCATCTGCCTGGGATTTGTGATTACCAATACGCTGTTCGTCTCTGCAATGCCCTTGTTCTTCGTTCAGGAAACAGGTCTGCCCGGATCGACGCCTGGTCTGTCATTGTCCGTCAAATGTCTGGTCGAAATCTTCGTGATTTTCGGCTCGGTATACCTGGCAGAACGGATCGGGATCCGGCAGGTTCTGCTGATCGCCTCGTGTCTTGCCGCCATAAGCATGTATCTGTTCGCCCAGGTGACCGAAGTCTGGCACGTCATCGCCATATCCGTGCTTGAAGGCACTTACTACGGGCTCTTTGCTGGTGTTTCGATCAGCTTCGTACAGAGCTTTGCGCCCGACCGGCCCGGCCGTGCGACTGCCGTCTATGTCAATAGCCTGTTTCTGGGAGGCATGATCGGCAGTGTCTCCATGGGCTTCATCGCCAGTGCGACCGACTTCAAGACCGTACTCTATGTCGCGGCGTGTTCGTCAATCGCAGCACTTGTTGTTGTGCTGGCAACGCTGCGCGTCCAGCCGGCAGCTGTCGAAGAGCGGGCTTAGCTTATATGCCGCCAGACTTCGCCACAGAAAGGGCATTGGCGATGGCACCGGCAAAACTGGTTCTGTCATCCGGATTGAGGAAATTCCCAAGATCAACGGCCTCGCCGCGGCTGGTCAGAGTGATCTTGACGACACCCTCGTCCTCAATCCGATCGACCGTGAGGCGAACCCAGGCGGGATTGAAGCGGAATTCACGATGACGCTTTCCTGGACCAACCTTGCGGAGCACGATTTCACTGCGGGAAACCACGACTTCTTCAAAAGTTTTCGCTGAACGATAGTTCATATGAAACGCAAACCAGAGCAGGCCAATGTCCAACCCGAAGAATCCGAAGACCGGCCAGGCACCGATGCGCCAGAACAAAAGACCCGCAGCGAAACTGACGGCTCCGAAACATACCATCAGGATCATAAACCCGTTTGGACCGAGAGACCGGTAAGGGGTCAGCACGGCTGAGAAAAACGGCTTCTCGCCTTCGCCCAAATTGTCAAAATTATCGGGTTTCGGATTGTTCTGCCTCATAGGGAATGATTATAGAGAGAAGATGACCCAAGCAAAGAGCCCGGCGACACGCAAAAATCCCACGCGTTCTGCAAAACCGAAGCAGACCCGCAAAAAGGCACCTTCCGTCGACAATCCCGGCAAGGTTCTGAAACGATCCCGCTACAGCAGGGCAGAGACCTATGCGATCTTTCAAAGATTTCACGCGGACAACCCGGAACCCAAGGGTGAGCTGGATTACGTCAACGCGTTCACGCTTCTGGTCGCCGTTGTATTGTCCGCGCAGGCGACCGATGTCGGGGTGAACAGGGCCACCAAGCACCTGTTTCAGATTGCCGATACGCCGGAGAAAATGGTCGCGCTTGGTGAGGACAAGGTGCGGGAGGAAATCAGGACAATCGGTCTTTACAAGAACAAGGCCAAAAACGTCATTCTTCTGTCCGAACAGCTCATCCGTGATCATGGCGGCGAAGTTCCGGAAGACAGGGAAGCCCTTGAAAACCTTCCCGGCGTCGGCCGAAAGACAGCCAATGTCGTCCTCAACATTTTCTTCGGACATCACACCATAGCGGTCGACACGCACTTGTTCCGACTTGGCAACAGGATCGGGATTGCGCCCGGCAAGACACCGCTTGATGTTGAGAAGGCCATGGAAAAAGCCGTTCCACCAGAATTTGCCCTCCACGCTCACCACTGGCTGATCCTGCACGGGCGCTATATCTGCAAGGCCCGCAAGCCGGACTGCTGGCGCTGCGTTATTTACGACCTTTGCAAAAGCCCGGAAAAAGAACAATTTGACGCTGTTCCGGACATAGCGTTGCGAACCAAAGCGCTGATAGAAAAGGACGATTCTGCTTGAGTTTCCCCCTTGGTCCTTATCCGTCCAGCGACCGGCTCCGCTTCCGTCTCCCGACCGCCAGCGACGCCGAATTTTATCTGAAGCTGATGAATGAACCGGACTACCACCGCTTCATTGCCGATCACGGTCTTGCGTCAGAAGATGACGCAGCCACCTATATCAAGACCAAAACACTTGCGCGGTTCGCGGCTCATGGTGTCGGACTTTGGCTGGTGGAACTGAAAGAAACTCGCCAACCCGTCGGCGTGTGCGGCCTGGTGGTGCGCAAGGAACTCAAGTACCCGGACCTGGGATTTGCCTTTCT
>NZ_JAILWL010000086.1 GCF_025698965.1 Roseibium sp. | reverse complement strand
ACTGCCTGCCATTGCGAAGGCCGTGGAACTGATCGCTGACGCATTTCGTGCCGGTGGGCGGCTGATCTATATCGGAGCCGGAACGTCAGGTCGGCTGGGTGTTCTGGATGCGTCCGAATGCCCCCCGACCTTCTCGGTGCCGCCATCCATGGTCATCGGCATTATTGCCGGTGGCGATCGGGCGCTACGCGATGCCGTGGAAGGGGCCGAGGACAGTGACGCTCAAGGGGCCGCGGATCTGAAGGCTGCTGCTTTGACGAACCGGGATGTGGTCGTTGGCATCGCTGTGTCAGGCCGAACTCCCTATGTCATCGGCGCTCTTAAGTTTGCCACCGAAGTTGGGGCACGCACCGTTGCACTTACCTGCAATCCGAATTCCGTCATGTCGCGCCATGCCGAGATCTCGATCGCGCCGGTGGTCGGTCCCGAAGTTGTCACGGGGTCGACCAGACTCAAATCCGGGACCGCGCAGAAGATGGTGCTGAACATGCTGACGACGGCGGCAATGATCAGAATTGGCAAGACCTATCAGAACCTGATGGTCGACCTGTCGATCTCAAACTCCAAACTTCTTACCCGCGCTGTTGGCATATTGTCTGAGATTACAGGCGTTGAGCCCGATGAGGCTGCCGTTCTGCTGGCCGAAGCGGATAACGATGTCAAACTGGCAATCTGCATGAAACTCACGGGTTTCAGCCGGGATGTTGCCGCCAAGGCCCTTAAGGAACATGGCGGCGTATTAAGGAAAGCAATTGACAAGACGCGGGGCACAATCCGCGCAGGACTGACGGATTAGACTGCCTAATCCTTCCACACAGGGAGAACACTTATGTCAAAGATGATTACCAAGTCACTCAGGGCGGCTGGCCTGGCCGTCGTGCTGGGCACTACCGCGTTAGGCGGTATGGCAATGGCCGAAAGCCTCAAGGTCGCCTGGTCCCAGGATGCCACCGGCCTTGATCCTCACAAGCAGACGGCGTTCTCGTCGATCCGTTTCCTTGAACTGATGTATGAACCGCTTGTGCGCCTCGATAAGGATGCCAAGATCGTTCCGGCGCTTGCAAATTCCTGGGAGTTCAACGGAGAAGCCACAGTGCTGACGATGAAACTTGACGAAAACGCCAAGTTTCATGACGGATCACCTGTCACATCGGCCGACGTAAAGGCCAGTTTCGAACGTATCCTGGATGAGGAAACCGGTGCGGCGACCCGTGCGAATTTTACGGCGATCACCTCGATCGACACACCGGACGACTTGACCGTCGTTTTCAATCTTGATGGTCCGAACGTGCCGTTTCTGACGGCGCTCGCGTCGATCAACGCGGCCATCGTATCCGCCAGTGCAATTGACGCTGGAACCATCGGTACCGAAGTTGTCGGATCAGGTCCGTTCAAATATGAAAGCTGGACACCGAATTCGAACGCCAAGCTGGTTGCCAATGAGAACTGGCACGGCGGTGACGTGGCCATCGAAGGGCTCGATATTTCGGTTCTGCCGGACGAGACGGCGATCCTCGCCGCCTTGCGGTCGAAGCAGGTGGACTTCGCTTTGATCAACGATCCTTTCGTGGCGACATTGATCCCGCAGGCTTCCGGGCTGAAGCTGGCCAAGGCACCGGTCCTGTCCTATCACGTGTTGCAGTTGAATCCGTCTCGCGGTCCACTGACCGAGCTCAAGGTCCGTCAGGCAATCTCCTGCGCCGTAGACCGTCAGGATATTCTGGACACGGCGCTCCTGGGTGAAGGCGCGGTGACCGGGCCACTGACCATGGCCGCCTACGCGACACCGCTCGATCAGCTCTTTTGCTATCAGCAAGATCTGGACAAGGCCAAGAACCTAATGGCGGAAGCCGGCTATGCCGACGGGTTCGACATGACCATCATGGCGGCAACCGGGGAGCCGCCAACCGCTGCCTCCGAAGCACAGGTTCTTCAGTCTCAGCTGTCTGAAATCGGCATCAATCTCACGATTGAGATGAAGGAACTGAACGTCTACGTTGACCATTGGCTGAAAGGTAATTTCGACATGGCCGTAGCGCTGAACGGGGGGAGACCAGATCCTTACACCATGTACAATCGGTACTGGACCAAGGACGGCAATCTGCAGCACGTTGCCAACTATATCGATGGTGACCTTGATAGTCTGATGACGCTCGGACGGGAAGAAACGGACCCGGCCAAGCGGAAAGAGATTTTCCAATCCTTCGAGAAACATCTTGCAGAGGTTTCGCCATGGGTCTGGCTCTACACCGGATATTCATATGCCGGTGCGCAGGACTACGTCGACGGCTTCGTTCCGACACCAACCGGTTCGTTGTTCGGGCTCGCTAATACGAGTTTGAGCAAGTAAGCCTGCAGGCGGAGATTGCCATGCCCTACCCGATAAAACGCCTTTTGGTGTTCCCGCTGGTGATGCTGGGCGTGGCGATTTTCGTCTTTGTTGCCATACGCCTGGTGCCGGGTGACGCAATCACTGCGATGCTTGGCACCGAGTCCGGACTGCTGACACCTGCGCAACGAGAATCCCTCAGCGCCTATTTCGGACTTGATCAGAACTGGTTCGTGCAATTCTGGCGATGGTTGGCCGGTGTATTGCAGGGTGATCTGGGTATTTCGACGACATACGGCCAGCCGGTCATGACGATTATCTGGGAGCACTTCCCGTTGACGCTTGAACTGGCTGTCCTGTCGATGCTGATTGCATTGATCATCGGGATACCTGCCGGTATTTATGCCGCCACGAACAAGGACCGTCCATCGGATCTCATCGTGCGCATCGTCGCGATGTTCGGTCAGTCGACGCCCAGTTTTGTTGTCGGATTGCTGTTGGTCTATTTGCTCTCCGTCGGTTTCGGCGTTCTTCCCGAAATGGGAACCTTTGTTCCAATTACCGAAGATCCGGTTGCCAATCTCGCTCAGATGATCCTACCGGCCATCACGCTTGGAACAGCCTTCGCTGCGGCGGTTATTCGCATGTCACGCTCGACCATGTTGGATATCCTTCAGGAGGACTACGTTCGAACTGCCCGTTCCAAGGGCATGCCGCGTCGCCGTGTCATCTGGCGTCATGCCCTTCCCAATGCCCTGATCCCGGTGATCACGCTCTCGGGTGTCGAATTCGGTTATCTGCTTGGAGGTGCCGTGCTGGTTGAACAGATATTTGCCCTGCCGGGTCTCGGCCGTACCGTACTCAATGCCATTTTGCAGCGTGATTACGCGTTGGTTCAGGGTTCGGTTCTCTTCATTGCCTTCAATTTCATGATCGTGAACCTCCTGGTGGATCTTGCCTACGCCGCCCTTGACCCGCGCATTCGATTTGAATCCAAATGACAGCTCTTCTCAAAGATGTTGCCCGCCATCCTTCCGGCCGTATCGGCCTGGCTATTTTCATAGTCTTCCTGATTGCCGCCATTCTGGGCAAGACGGGACTAACACCGTATGACCCGCTGATGCAGGACCGTGTTGCCCGACTTCAGGGACCTTCCAACGCGCACTGGTTTGGGACCGACCTTTTCGGACGCGATGTGCTTTCCCGCCTGATGGAAGGGATTGGGCAGAGTTTCATAATCTCGTTTTTTTCGGTTGGTGTCGCGTCGTTGCTCGGGAGCGTTCTTGGCTTGACCGCGGCCTGGTTCTCGGGCTTGTGGGATGGCGTGGTAATGCGCTTCATGGATGTTCTGCTGGCCTTTCCCGCAATCCTGCTTGCCCTTTTGATCATTACGATCTTCGGGCCGGGCACCTGGACATCCGTATTGGCGATTGCCATCGTCTATGCGCCGATTTTCACCCGTGTCATGCGTGGTCCTGCGCTATCGCTGCGCCGTCGTGACTTTGTCGATGCTGCCCGCACTTTCGGAACGTCGCGCAGCTATATAATGACGCGGCATCTTGGATTGAACCTGGTTGCTCCGCTTACAGTCCAGATTACGCTTGCGCTTGCCTGGGCTCTGGTCACCGAAGCGGGATTGAGTTTTCTGGGTCTCGGTACACAGCCGCCCAATGCGTCGCTCGGCCTCATGCTTGCAGACGCCCGGAACCTCATGGAGATGGCCCCCTGGCTCCTATGGGTGCCCGCGATAGCGCTGATGCTCGCAGTGCTCAGTTTCAATCTGCTCGGGGATGCCCTGCGCGATATCCTCGACCCCAAGACACGCAGGAGGTTGGCATGAACCTTCTCTCCGTTCGCGATCTCAAAGTGGGTTTCGGTCCGCGTCCAGCGGAGAACGAGGTCGTTCACGGGGTCAGTTTCGATCTCGCGCCTGGAGAAACCCTCGCTATTGTCGGTGAAACCGGATCCGGCAAATCGGTAACTTCGATGGCAGTGAACCGCCTTGTCGACTTTGGCGGCGGCAGGATCACCGGCGGTTCGATCAACTACACACGCTCCGATGGGTCATCTTTGGATCTCGCCGTCTGTGCCGAGAGCGAGCTCGAACAAATTCGAGGCCGCGAAATCGGCATGATCTTTCAAGAACCGATGACGTCGCTCAATCCGGTTATGACGATCGGTGCACAGATTGAGGAGATCTTCCGTTATCAGCAAGGCATGACCGGTGCAGCGGCGAAAATTGCGGCGTGCGAAGCGCTGGAGCGCGTGCGCATTCCTGATGCCGCCAGACGTCTGAATTATGCACCGCATCAGCTTTCCGGCGGAATGCTTCAGCGCGTGATGATCGCAATAGCGCTTGCCACGAACCCACGCCTCCTGATCGCTGATGAACCCACTACGGCACTCGACGTGACGATACAGGCTCAGATCCTTGGGTTGCTTTCGGAAATGAAACGTGAGACCGGAACCGGAATGATTTTCATCACCCATGACATCGGCCTCGTTGCAGGTTTCGCCGACCGTGTCATGGTCATGCAAAGCGGTAAAGTGGTGGAGCAGGGCGCACTCGACACTGTCCTTGATAATCCGCAACACCACTACACCCAACATTTGCTGAGTGCAGTCCCACATTTTTCGGACGGCAAATCCGTCAGGAGTGACATGGCCTCGGCACATCGTGCTCTTAAGGTTGAAAATCTGACGGTGCGTTTTCCGGTTCGCTCCGGACTGTTTCGCAGGCACACCGGCAATGTCCACGCAGTGGAGGATGTCTCATTTGAGCTCAAGGCCGGCGAGACGCTCGGAATTGTCGGTGAATCCGGCTCGGGAAAATCAACGACTGCACGCGCCATACTCGATCTCGTGACCCCGGCCAGCGGCACTATTCAGGCCGATCAAACTCAGGTTGGGGGCACGGACAAACCAGTGCAAATGGTGTTTCAGAACCCGAACGCTTCCCTGAACCCGCGTCTCACCGTGCACAGTATCATGGCAGAGCCACTGATTGCCGTGGGACACCGTATTGATGCCGAGGCTGTCGCCCGAATGGAAATGCTGCTCAGCCGCGTGGGTTTGCCTGTCGACAGTCTTTCCCGCTACCCGCATGAGTTTTCGGGTGGTCAACGGCAGCGGGTCTGTATTGCCCGGGCGCTTATGCTGAAACCCTCGGTGCTTGTGCTCGATGAAGCGGTTTCAGCTCTCGATGTATCCGTGCAGGCAAAGGTTCTCGATTTGCTCATTGATCTGCAGCAGGAGTTCGGCCTGGCTTATCTTTTTGTCACGCACGACATGGCGGTGGTCGAACGAATTGCTCATCGAATTGCCGTGGTTTATGCCGGGCGCATTGTCGAAATCGGCAGTGCCCGCGATTTGCTGGCAAATCCGCGTCACAGATATACCAAGCAGCTCATCAAGGCAGTTCCTTCGCTGGAGCGGCGGCGTGCCGATTACAGTATCGACACACGTGCGATACCGTCGCTGGTGCGTCCAATTGGATTTGTGCCTGAAAGTGAGCCATGGCTGGATGCGGGGGGCGACCATTGTTATCGGCAGGAGGGATGATCATTGAACAGACAATCCTCTTTTGACGCTGCATTCGCCCGATTAGAGGCCGCGGTGACCTCGGGTCGTGTGCCGGGCGGTGTGCTTGGCCTTGTCTCACAAGATGGAAGCCGCATCACGCGTGCGGTTGGCCACGCTCAACTCGAACCTGACCCTCGGCCAATGACGGAAGATACCTGGTTCGATCTTGCGTCGGTTTCCAAGGTCGTCTTCACCACCGAACGGATACTGGCACACGCCCGAAATGGCCGCATCGACCTTGATGCACCGCTGGTCGCGTTGATACCGGACTTGCGTCAATACCACGCTGACACCGCCTGGGAGCGGCAGCTGACGGTTCGTCAGTGTCTCGGTCACCAGACAGGGTTGCCGCCGGTCTTTCCGATCTACACCTATGGCCGCGATCCCGATCAGCTGCGAGCTTTTGTGTTACAGCATGAATGGCCTCGTGGACCGGCGGCCTATTCCTGTATCAACTTCATTCTGCTCGGCATTGGTCTAGAACGGCTCGAAGGATGCCGGATACGTGACATGGAACCGGGGTTTGGGTTTGCATTTTCCAGTCACGTAAACATCACTGCGGCGAGCGAGCACTGCCATTGGCGTGGCCGGGTGATGGTCGGAGAGGTTCATGACGAGAATTGCTTCGCTCTTCAGGGAGCCGGCAACGCGGGGCTCTTTGGCAACGTGAGCTCCGTTCTCGACTATGCATACCAACTGCTTGAAATGGATGGGGCCGGCAACAGCCATACGCGCCTTCTGCGTACCGAGATAGGTCCGACGCGCGGCCATGGCTGGGAACTGCCGCATCCGGATTGGTCGGGGAGCCGTTATTGTTCCGATCAAACCATCGGACATACGGGATTTACCGGGACAGGGCTATGGGTCGACTTTGCGGCAGGACATGCCTGGACCCTGCTGACCAACCGGGTGCATCCCAGCAGGTTTACACCGAGCGATATTCTCCAGCTGCGCCAGGCGGTTGCTGCAGCACTCTACGGAAAGGACTGAACATGGAACCGATCTGGGCCGTGGGGCTGATGACCGGCACCGTTCTTGATGGCTATATTGATGTGGCGTTGCTGAAAACCGATGGCGAAACGATCACGGAATTCGGTGCCTACGAGTTGGTTCCATATCCGGATGAAACCAACCGGTTGCTTGAGAAAACGCTTTCCGAGGCGCGTGTCTGGAACTTCGACGGACCGGAGCCGGAGATCTTCGCAGAAGCTGAAACCGCAATTTCCATCGCTCAAGCCAATGCAGTACGCAGTGTTGTAGAAGCTGCGGGCCTCACAATGGCAGATATCGGCGTCGTCGGTTTCCATGGTCAGACGGTTCTGCACCGTGCACCGGTTCCGGGACGCATTGGCGCGACACGCCAATTGGGGGACGGTCGTTTGATGGCCCGTATCCTGGATACGGATGTTGCCTATGATTTTCGCTCAGCTGATGTTGCTGCCGGCGGACAGGGAGCGCCTCTGTCGGCGATCTATCATAAAGCCCTGCTGGCAACCGCCGGCTACCCGGAAGGGACTGCCGTGCTCAATCTCGGCGGGGTCGCCAACGCCACCTGGGTTTCCGCCGAGGGGGAAATCGCTGCTTTTGACACCGGTCCGGCCAATGCTCCGATCAACGACTTCGTCAAGTCCATGGGAGCGGGCGAAATGGATCGTGATGGTGCCTTTGCACTTGCCGGAACCGTGGACATGGATCTGCTGACCAAACGGCTGACCATGCCTTACTTCACTCAATCCTATCCAAAATCGCTGGACCGCTTCGATTTCGGCTTTGACTGGGTGGAGGGTCTGTCGCTGGAAGACGGGGCAGCTACCTTGACGGCCTTTTCGGCTGCGGCGGTCGGTGCCGGTCTTGATATCCTGCCAAGTCGTCCGACCCGCCTCGTGGTCTGCGGTGGTGGACGCTGGAATCCTGCGATGATGAAGATGCTGACCACCTATGCAGGGGTCGAAGCCGTTGCTGCCGAGGAATACGGCTGGCGTTCGGATGCTGTTGAGGCGGAGTGTTTCGCGCTGCTTGCCGTACGATCCTTGCGCGGACTGCCGATCTCTTTTCCCACATCGACCGGTGTAAGGGCTCCACTGTGCGGAGGACGTATCGTCCGGGCAAATTCAGCTGACGGCCGGACTTTGACGATCACCGACGTACCGCTGGATCATGACCAGGCGATATATGGCGAACTTTCGGCATTCAATACAGCCTTTGTGGGGGAGCCAAATCGGGTTGAATTACAGGTTACACTGCATGATGCGGATGGGAACCTTGTCGCCGGAGCTTTCGGTTTCACCATCTGGAACTATCTTTACATTCAGTGGCTTTGGGTGGCGGAGGGTCACCGAAGACAGGGATTGGCGAACCGGCTTATTGCCGAAGCGGAAAATCGCGCGCTGGAGCGTGGTTGTAGCGGCGCCTGGATCGACACATTCAGCGAGGCTGGATTGGGTGCCTATTTAAAGGCAGGCTACGAAGTCTTTGGAGAGTTGCCGAACTTTGCAGCCGGGCAGGCAAGGATCTTCCTTCGGAAGCAGCTGGAAACGACAAACAAAGGCTGAAACCATGGATAGACTGCGCATCAGAGGGGGCAACAGACTGCGTGGGGTGGTCGATATCGCTGGCGCAAAAAATGCCGCGTTACCTCAGATCGCGGCCGCACTGTTGAACCCGCATCCGGTCGAATTGACAAATCTGCCGGCGGTGCGTGACGTCGACACGATGTTGACGCTGGCCTCTTTCCACAATGCTGAGGTGGAACGCGGTATCAGCAGCGCCGTGATCACGACAAAAGATCTGTCGCAGCAGGAAACACCGTATGACACAGTCCGCCGCATGCGGGCGACGGTTCTGGTGCTGGCACCGCTTCTGGCGCGCTGCGGTCACGCCAAGGTTTCCCTGCCTGGTGGTTGCGCGATCGGGGCCAGGCCGGTGGACATGCATATCCGGGCACTGGAAACACTGGGGGCCGAGATCGCGCTGGAGCGCGGGGTTATTGTCGCATCCGCACCCAATGGTTTGAAGGGAGCGCGGATCGTATTGCCGGGGCCCTCGGTCGGGGCAACCGCGGCAACCATGATGGCCGGTACCATGGCAAAGGGTGAGACAGAAATTCTAAACGCTGCTCGAGAACCGGAAATCGCCGACCTTGCATCGTGCCTGCGGTCCATGGGAGCTGTCATCGAAGGTGAGGGAACACATCGCATTCTTGTCGACGGCGATACAAGCTGGCGCGCCGCCCGGCATCATTGCATTCCCGACCGCATTGAAGCAGGCACCTATGCCGTTGCGGCGGCGATTACCGGCGGTGAACTGGAGCTGCTCAACGCTCGGCTGGAGCATCTCGCCTCGGTCGTTCAGATTCTGGAGAGCATGGGCGTGGATGTGTGGCCGAGCGATCGCGGCATGGTGGTTGCCCGTCGTGGGGCGCTCACGGGTACAGACATAACAACGGAACCCTATCCAGGCTTTCCAACGGATCTTCAAGCGCAGTTCATGGCGCTTTCCACCTGTGCCGAAGGTGCTTCGCTCATCCGAGAGACCGTGTTCGAGAACCGATTTATGCATCTGCCCGAATTGTGCCGATTGGGTGCCGAAATCAAGCTCCAGGGACCGAGTGCGCTGGTTCGGGGAAAGACGGCCCTGTTCGGAACAAGCGTTATGGCGACGGATCTGCGTGCCTCGGTTTCCCTTGTTCTGGCCGGGTTGGCAGCCGAGGGGGAAACGGTGGTCAACCGGATCTATCATCTCGATCGCGGGTACGAGCGGCTTGACGACAAGCTCCGGCGTTGCGGTGCCGACATCGAACGGTTTTCATCATGATCAAGGGTCCTTTTTTCCTTGGTGTCGATGGAGGCGGTACCGGCTGCCGTGCGCGGATAGAAGATGCGAGCGGCCGGGTTCTCGGGCAGGGTCTGGCCGGACCGGCGACGACGCGGCTCGGGATCGAAAAAGCATGGGCTGAAATCATCACGGCGAGTACGGGCGCCCTGGAGGAGGCGGGCCTGGGCCAACCGGACCTTGAACATGTTCGGGCCGGTATGGCACTGGCAGGTCTTGGCCGTAAGGGAGCGCTGGAGGCTCTGTCGAACTGCCCGCATGAATTTGCAGAAGTCGTCTTCGTCAACGACGGACTGGGCGCCTGTCTGGGCGCGCATTCAGGTCAGGACGGTGCAATTGTGATTGCCGGAACCGGTTCAGTTGGCATTGGTATCGTTGGCTCGCAGGAACTCCGTGTTGGCGGTTATGGTTTTCCCATCTCCGACGAGGGAAGCGGTGCCTTTCTGGGGTTAAACACCGTGCGAGCCGCATTGCGTGCACATGATGGCCGCGAGGAGAGTACAGCTCTCCTGGCAGAAGTGATGAAAAAATTTGGCGATGACCCGATGGAAGTCGTCAGATGGATGGATCAGGCAAGCGCAACGGACTATGCCGCCTTTGCCCCCGCGGTTTTGCGACATGCCGAACAGGGAGATCCTGCTGCACGGCAGACCGTTCAGGCGGCCGCCGGCGAGATCGACACTCTGGTGCGTGCTCTGCTTGCTCAAGGAGCTCCCAGGATCTCGTTGCTCGGTGGATTGGCGAGCCCGTTGGAGCCATGGCTTGCACATGATGTGCGCAGACGTCTGAAACCGGCCGACGGAGATGCGGTTTCCGGTGCAATTCTTTTGGCACGGCGTACCGGTGACAAACTGGAGACTATGTGACGGGCGCACCGTCTACCGGCTGATACGACGTGGCTTGGATGCCTTAATTCTGTCTGAACTAGAAGAGCTGGTTTTGTGCTCAAAAGGCCGGATGGCCTTTTGACAGGATTGCCTTTGAACATTTGCCTGAAGCTGCAATTGCGGCGAGTTGCCGAAGCCTAACGTAAATCAAAAAATCTCGAGCAAACTCCAGTCGTTTGCCTCAGCCTTGGAAACGTCGGTTCCGAGACCCTTTCCACATTCAAACAATGACGAGTGACCGGGCAGAGAATTCCGCGAGCTCTCCGCGCCAGATCTGAAGGCAGTAACAGAACGCAACGCCGTTTTCATCTCTGACCAATTGTTCCTGTTTCATGGCTGGCTGGTGTGGCGCCATTCCCAGTTTACCTGCTTCATCCGGGTTCAGCGCGTGCAACCGAATGACGATGTCGGCGCTTTCCCCCAAGGGGCTATATCTCTGGTCGCAGACCGGTCTGGACTGCAGTTCTTCAAAGCCCGGCAAGCCTTTGCAGCGCTCCAGAATAGAAAGCTCCGTTTCCAGAAAAGTTGCATGGTCGCGCATTTTGAACAGCCTGACACTTTCCTGGAGCTGGGTTCCTCGGGGAACCGACAACTTTTCAGCAATATGCCTGTCTGCCCGAATGGCCCGGCTTCCAATCAGCTCGATCGAAAGGTCGATGCCCCGGCTTCTGGCATCGGAGACGAAGTTGGCCATACTGGAAATATTATAGTTGAGACGTCTTGGAGATACGAAACGGCCTTGCCGAACAATATTGTAAACCAATCCCTCGGCCTCAACGGCTTCAAGCGCCCTGCGAGCGGTCATCCTGCTGACGGCATGATCCTCAGCCAGCAGCCTCTCAGAGGGCAGGGGGCTGTGCTCCGGTAATTTCCCGTTGGTAATCTGTTCGCGCAGCGCTTCCACAATCTGGCGAAATCGCGGTGTCTCCGAATTGGAGGTGGATGTATCGGCCATCGAAATTCTTCCGGTGAAGTTTTTACTACTCATAGCAGTTGAGTTGGTATATACCAGAAAAATCGCTGGTATATACCAATATCGATTGGGAGGATCATATGGCACTGCTGGCACAGGATCAGAAGGATCAATTCTGGCGCGACGGCGTTTTGGTTGTGGAGGATGCCGTCGACCAGAGCACGCTCTCAGCCCTGCGCAACCAGTTTTTGAGTTGGGTTGAGGAAAGTCGCGCTCACACGAATGACTATGGGGAAACGCTCGACGGGCGCGCTCGATTTGATCTGCAACCAGGGCACAGTGCGCAAAAACCGGCCTTGCGCCGCATTCAGTCTCCGGAAGAAGTGTCTGAAATCTATGCCGACGCCATGCGGAACGCACGAACGGTGGACTTTTGCGCCGACCTGATCGGCCCCGGGATACGGTTTCATCATGGCAAGGTGAATTCCAAACTTCCCGGATCCGGAACGGAAGTCAAATGGCATCAGGATTTCCCATTTGAACCGATGACGAATGACGACATGATCACCTGTCTCCTGTTCCTGGATGACGTGACATTGGAAAACGGTCCATTGGAAGTTGTTCCGGGCAGCCACAAGGGACCGCTCCACTCTCATTGGCACAACGGTGTATTCACGGGAGCTGTTGCAGATGAGGTGGTAGAGGAACACAGAGGCAAAATTGTAAAATGCACGGGGAAGGCAGGCTCGGTCTGTCTCATGCATGCCAGTCTTCTGCATGGTTCCGCGCCCAATAGATCGCGCCAACCACGCACGCTCTATATCACCACTTATTATGCGGAAGATGCAATCGAACTAAGTCCAAACCATCTGCCCAGCAAATTCACACATGAACTTGTTCGTGGTGAAGTGTCGGGGCGCGTGCGTTGTACACCTTATCTATTGCAATTGCCGGAAGTTCCGAATGGCACTTCTTTTTTTGCACAGCAGGAAACCCAAAGAACGGGCTAGAGGCGGGGCCAGTTTGTTCGTCCGGCTAGAGTGAACAGAGACACACGTTCGTTGAAGCCTGCAAGGGAGGCATTACTGATGGATCGCGCAACGCAACAGATTTCATCCAGCGTTGAAACCAGGCGCTTTTCCTTCGAGACAGATGAGGGCGCGGCGGAACGAGCACGCATCGGCCTGTTGGTGCTTGAAACCGATCAGACGATGGAAATGGAGTTCCGTCATCTGACGGCATTGCCCGGTGTGTCGGTCTATCACTCAAGACTTGCCTGTGATGTGACGGTAACACCTGAGACTTTGGCAAAAATGGAGCACGAGATTCCGAAAGCGGCCAGGCTTCTTCCCGGCTATCTTGGCCTCAAATCGATCGGTTATGGCTGCACCTCGGCATCCACGATCATTGGTGAGCACCGTGTTGCAGAAATCATTGCTGAAATTCATCCAGGCATTCCGGCTTCCAATCCACTTACCGCTGCGAAAGCCGCGCTTGATACACTTGGTGTCAAGCGTATTGCTCTCCTCACGCCCTACCGGCCTGACGTCACTGTGACTATGCAGAACAAATTCGACGATGCGGAAATCGAGGTTCGATTTGTCGGGTCCTTTTATGAGGAAAGCGATTTTGTCGTTGGGCGAATTGACGAGGACTCGATCCTGCAAGCTGCCATCTCCGCAGGAGACCGACCCGATGTGGACGGCGTTTTCATCTCATGTACCAGCTTGAGAGCTGCCGGAATTATCGAGAAGGCCGAAAAAACCTTGAACAAGCCCGTTACCGCGAGCAACCACGCCCTGGCCTGGCATTTGCTGCGCCTGGCGGGAATTGATGACCAACTGGCAGAATTCGGTCAGCTCCTTACGAAGCCGCTGAGTGGCAAATAGAGCAGGCAGGTTACCTTCCGGGAGGCATACATGACGGTTTCGAGACGTGAGGAAATTCCACCAAGGGGATTTCCCGTCGAGGAGTTTGAGACCCGTACCGCACGCGCGCAAAAGCTGTTGCGTGAGCAGGCTCTTGACGCCCTCCTGATTATGACCGAGCCGGAATTTGCCTATTTCACCGGATTTAACAGCTATTTCTGGCAAAGCCCGACACGACCGTGGTTTTTGGTCATTCCGGCCAAGGGCAAACCCGTCGCCATCATCCCAGGCATTGGCGAAAATGCAGTCTCGCAGAGCTGGCTTGATGATATTCGGGTCTGGACGTCACCAAATCCGGAAGATGAAGGTATCAGCCTGCTGGCGGCGACCCTCAGGGAATTGGCGCCGCGCCATAGGCGCGTTGGCGTTCCGATGGGACCCGAAACGCATCTGCGTATGCCGGTGAATGACTTTCAAGCGCTAAGGTCCGGATTGAGTGAACTGGAAATTGTCGACGCAACAAGCATCGTCCGGGACTTGCGCATGGTGAAGTCCGAGCGTGAGATTGCCAAACTTGCACATATCTGCAGCATCGTTTCGGACGCATATGACAATGTGCCCAACATCATAAGAGCGGGAATGAGCGAACGTGAGGCGCGCAATGCGTTCCGAATTGATGTGCTTTCACGGGGAGTGGACTCTGCCCCCTACATCGTTACGACGTCGGCCAGGGGCGGGGTTGACGATGCCATTCGGTTTCCCTCAGAACGCCTCCTGAGTGACGGTGACGTGGTGTTCGTCGACACCGGGGCCGAAATTGACGGCTACTACAGCGATTTCGATCGCAATTTTGCCATTGGATCTGCCAGCCGCGAAACGCGTTCGGCATATGACCTTGTCTACCGTGCAACAGGCAGCGGAATTGCCGCTGCAGTTCCCGGTGCGCGTATGTCGGATGTGTGGCTTGCCATGGCTGAAGTCCTGGCGAGCGGAGGGGCAACCGGTGGCTCGGTCGGTCGCATGGGGCACGGAGTTGGTCTGCGCAACACGGAATGGCCGTCCGTCATGAAAACAGACAAAACCATTATCCGGCCGGGGATGGTGCTGGCCATCGAGCCAGGCTTTGAATTCGCCCCAGGCAAAATAATGCTGCACGAAGAAAATATTGTGGTGCGTGAGGACGGCCCCCAATTGATTTCTCGACGCGCTGCACCTGAATTACCGGTGATACGATGAATGATCCTGAAATCAATGTTGACAGAGAAGGCCTGTTGGCTGACCTGGCATCCATGATCCGAATTCCAAGCGTCAACTGCTTTGGCAATGAAGACCCTTCCGCACCTTCGGAAGGGGCGATGGCGGATTATCTCGAAACAAGACTGCGCGACCTTGCCATGCATGTTGAAAGCCGTGAGGTCTCGAACGGAAGACGGAATGTCTGGGGCCGGTTGAAGGGCACTGGAAATGGACCGACGGTGTTGCTCGCAGGCCATTTGGATACGGTAGGAGTTGAGGGATACGATGCTCCATTTGATCCGAAAATCGAGCATGGCAGAATATACGGACGCGGTTCTTGTGACATGAAGGCAGGGCTTGCCGCCTTTCTCGAAGTGGTTCGACTAGTGCGCGAATCCGGTCAGCAACTTGCCGGTGACCTGATCGTTGCCGGCGTCGTCGATGAAGAACATGCGATGGTTGGTTCCCGTGATTTCGGTTTGAGCGGCCCAAAAGTCGATTTTGCCATTGTTGCCGAGCCAACCAATCTTGCAATCAGTCCAACGCATAAGGGGCAGATCTGCAGAAGCATTCGAACAAAAGGCGTTTCTGTTCATTCCAGCGTTCCCGACCAGGGTGTCAACGCGATACTTCATATGTCGCTTGTACTGGATGAACTGCGTCAGCTTGCCACCAGTCTCGCCAACCGAAAGCCGGATCCCATGTGTGGCAACCCGACTTTGAGTGTTGGTGTCATCAAGGGGGGAACCAATGTCAGTTCTGTTCCCGACTGGTGTGAAATTGAGGTGGATCGCCGTACCATTCCCGGTGAAAATCTCGACAGCGTGTCGGTGGAGTACCAGAACATTCTGGATCGCATTGCGTCGGATCAACCTGACTTCCAGTATGAGCTGTGTGTGCCAGGGCTAAATGTGGATCCGTTTCACACGCCATTGGACTCTCCGATTGTCACTGCCATCACAGAGGCTTGTGAGGATGTAACAGGAGAAACAGCGAGGGTTACCGCCTTCACGGGGTCCACCGATGCACCGAACTTCCGGTGCCCGGCGGTTATTTGCGGTGCGGGCTCCCTGGAGCAATGTCATTCTCTCAATGAATATGTCGAGATTGATGAAATCGTGGCCGCAGTCAGGATCTATTACACCACCCTCCAATTGATCCAGACAAGCAAAAAATAGATCGGGGACAGGCCATGGATTGGCGCACCAAACTACTCAATCCCGCGCCTCAGGCGCGGCGCGACTATGCTTCTCTCGTGACGCCGGTCTATCGCGGCTCTACTGTTTTATTTGAAAACCAGGCCGCAGTGACCGATGACTGGCAACAATCAGAAAACGGCTACTCCTATGGTCTTTATGGAACGCCGACCAGTTTGGAGCTGTCGGCCCGAATTGCCGACCTTGAAAACGCACGTCACACATTCATCGTGCCCGGCGGACAGGCCGCAATCGCACTTGTCTACATGGCCTATTGCAAGACCGGCTGTCATGCTTTGGTGCCATACTCGGCTTATGGACCAAACAAGGAAATGGCCGAAGGGATCTTGCGTGATTTCGGGGTGGAGGTTGAATCCTATGACCCGATGATTGGTTCCGGGATAGCCGAGCTTATCCGAGAAAATACCACTCTGGTCT
>NZ_JAILWL010000085.1 GCF_025698965.1 Roseibium sp. | reverse complement strand
GGCACGGTCTACGTCATCAAGGACAACCGCCTTGAACCGCGCGAAGTAACGTCGCTTGCCATCGATGACGGTTTTGTCCTGGTCGATGGAGCGCTGCAAGCAGGGGAAGCCTTGCTGGCGACGCGCATTCCGGAAGCTGGAGAGGGTCTTTTGGTCAGAGAGGTGAAAACGCCTGCAATCCGGCCGGAAACCGCTGACCGTCAGGCTGCCACCGATAACGTGAACCAGTAACGGAGAGCGTTATGGCAACTCTTGGAAGATCGCGCGGACTACTTGAAGTTATCGTCCGGCACCCGAACGCTGCCAATCTGATCATGGCGATCATGGTTCTGTTTGGCGCTTTTGGTCTCTCCAAACTCAACACGCAATTTTTCCCAACGATCAAGACGGAAATGATCTCGGTCTCGATCGAGTGGTCGGGAGCCAGTGCGGAGGACGTAACCTCCAATATTCTGGAAGTGGTTGAGCCGGAACTGCGTTTCATCGACGGCTTGGATGAGATCACATCCTACGCCCGCGAAGGCTCGGCGTCGGTGCGTATGGAATTCGTCGAAGGCACGGATATGCAATTGGCGCTGTCCGATGTGGAGCAGGCGATTTCCGGTCTTACGACCTTGCCAGTGGATTCAGAAACACCCACCATATCCGTGACGACCTTCACCGATGGTGTTGCAACAATTGCGTTGCGCGGGCCGTTTTCCGAACAGGCCCTGAAAGTGTTTGCGCGTCAGATCCGCGACGACCTTCTGGAGCGCGGCATCGACAAGGTTGAACTTTCCGGTTACCGCTCGCCGGAATATCTCGTCGAAATTCCCGAACGGGAATTAAGACGTCTGGACTTGACGGTCTCTGATGTCGCCGGGCAGATTGCCGGCAATACCGTCGATCTTCCGGCCGGAAATCTGGATGGCGCAGTTGAACGTCAGATCCGGGCTCTTTCGGAAGAGCGTTCTCCGGAATCTGTCGGGCGCGTGGAAGTGAAGTCTTTCAGCTCCGGTGAGAAAGTCCTTATCGAAGACATAAGCACCGTGGTCAGGGACTACAGCTCGTCGGAGAGCCAAGGCTTTTCCGGCGGTATGCGCGCAATCGAGTTGCAGATACTGCGCACAGAAAACACCGATACGCTGAAGGCGGCGCAGGTGGTGGACGATTATCTGGCCGAAATCACACCGCAATTGCCCCAGTCTCTGGAACTCCTGAAATATGACGTTCGCGCCGACGCGGTAAAAGGCCGGATCAATCTCCTTGTCAAGAACGGTCTGTCCGGGTTGGTTCTTGTCGTCGCGATCCTGTTCCTCTTCCTGAACGCCCGTATTGCGCTCTGGGTCGCAGCCGGAATTCCGGTTGCCATGATGGCGACCCTTGGCATCATGTGGCTGCTGGGCGAAAGCATCAATATGATCTCCATGTTCGGATTGATCATGATGCTGGGCGTGATTGTCGATGATGCGATCGTTGTCGGGGAGCATACGGCGACGCGGCAAAGTATGGGAGACAGTCCCGAAGATGCAGCCGTCAATGGCGCGACAACGATGCTGGCGCCGATATTTGCTGCCAGCCTGACAACGATTGCCGCCTTCCTGCCGATCCTCGTGATCAGCGACGTGCTTGGCCAGATCATGGGCACGTTGCCGGTTGTCGTGGTTTCCGTTGTTATCGCCTCTCTGATCGAGTGTTTTCTGGTTCTGCCGGGACATTTGTCACATGCACTGGGAAGTCGGCCCGGGTGGAGCTGGTGGCGCGTGGTCATCCTGGCCGGAGCACCGGCATTCTTCTTCAGCGGGTTGGTCTCGCGACCCGACATGGCGGTGCCTCCCTATCTTGACGCTATCGATGACCCGCTCCGCAGCCTGATGGAGACGACCGGCGTCTTTGTCATCGAAATGATCATCATTACGACCTGCTTCCTGCTTGCGCTTGCCGTTGAAAGCCTCCTTCGGACTTTGCGCCTCGCCAGGCAGCGTCAGCAGACAGAAGACAAGCCAAGCTGGTTCCGCCGCGGGTTTGATGCAGGGTTTAACTGGTTCCGCGATTACCCGTTCAGGGCTTTTGTTTCCGGTGCCGTTCATTGGCGTTATGTGACGCTGGCTGTCGCCATCGCTGCCATGATCCTGGCTGTCGGCCTGGTTCGGGGTGGCCGGGTCGGTTTCACGTTCTTCCCGTCTCCCGAAGCAGAAAATCTGACTGCTTCCGTCTTCTTCCATGCAGGTATTCCGGAAGAAGAAGCAATTGCCGGCATCAAGCGCATAGAACAGGCGTTGCTGGACGCCGAAACGGATTTGACTGAAGGAAATGATGAGAGCCTGGTGGTTGCCACCTTTGTGACCAAAGGCAAGGCAGGCAACAACAGTGGTGACAACCTGGCCGAGATCTCGGTTCAGCTGTCACTTTCCGAAGAGCGCAGCACCCGGACGCCGGAGATTGTGAAGGCCTGGAAAGCAGCTGTTCCCGATGTGCCGGGAATATCACGTGTTGCAATCGCCGAGCGCCGTGGCGGACCTCCGGGCCGGGATCTTGATATTCGTCTGAGCGGTACATCGCTGAAAGATTTGAAGACCGCCGCCGGAGAGCTGCAGCAGGAACTTTCCGCTTTTCCCGGCACAAGCGGCGTTGAAGACGACCTGCCATACGGCAAGCCTGAACTCCTGGTCGAACTGACACCGCGCGGCCGTGCACTTGGCTTCACTGTTGAAAGCGCCGCGCGCCAGATCCGCAATGCCTTTGAAGGAAACATCGCTACGCGTTTTGCCGAGGGCGATGAAGAGGTTTCCGTCCGGGTCAGTCAGGTGTTTGAAAAAGACGGCACGGCAGCCTTGCGGCAATTGTCACTTCGCGCGCCCGATGGTGAATTCGTTCCCTTGACCGAGATCGTAAATCTGACCGACGCACAAGGGTTTTCCGTAATCCTGAGACGCGACGGAAAAACCATCGTGTCCGTGGTTGCCGATGTCGACAGCACTGTTACCTCGAACAACCAGATCATTGCAGAACTCAATGAGACTTTCCTGCCGCAGCTGGCTGAGAAATATGGACTTGAGTATTCCTTTGCCGGACGGGCCGAGGAACAGTCGACTGCATTCGCCGACCTGCTGACGGGAGTGCTGATGGCGGTCGTCGGTATCTACATCATTCTGGCAGCGATTTTCGCGAGCTACTCACGCCCATTCATTGTGATGTCAATAATCCCGTTCGGCGTTGTCGGAGCCATCGTCGGTCACTATCTGATGGGCTTCAACCTGACCATCCTGAGCATGATCGGCCTATTGGGTCTGTCCGGTATTCTGGTCAACAACTCGATCATTCTTGTCGCGCGTTTGCAGGAACGCATGGCTTTGGGAGAAGACCTGGATTCGGCCGCCATCTCCTCAAGCTGCGACCGGCTGCGGGCTGTCCTTCTGACCTCGATGACGACGATAGGTGGTTTGTTGCCGTTGATGTTTGAAACGAGTTTGCAGGCACAGTTCCTTTTGCCGATGGCAATCACCATCGTGTTCGGCCTGGCGACAGCCACCGCTCTGGTTCTGATCCTGGTACCTGCTCTGGTGATGATCGGCGATGACATTGCCAGTATGATCCTGGTGCGCCGGAAGCGGACAGAACGCGGACAGGAAATCACGGGACCACCAGCTTCGGGGCAAGAGATCACACCGGCAGAGTGAACCTGCGGAAGGTGTCAAAGCGCGCACGCAAATTCCGCTGTTGCCTTGGCAGCAAGTTGAATATTGCCGTCCAGAGTGGCTGGTGACTTCCCGCGTGGACCGAAATCATGGTTTCCGTCTTCCAGGTAGGTCATGGAAACATGAGCCGGTAACGTTATCTCGTCGAGTTCCGCTTTGGAGCCGAAAGGGTCACGATCCCCCTGAAGAATCCGGACAGGGCGTTTGGCATCCTCAAGCGGAGCCAGGCGCCAGTCCGCCTCCGGTTTTCCTGTCGGATGGAACGGATAGCCGAAGCAGCAGATACCCGCGACACGTCCAGGCAGCGAACCGCCGCCACTAAGCATAGCAGCCACACGCCCCCCCATGGACTTGCCGCCCAGCAAAAGCGATCCCTCGGTAGCGTTCATCAATGTCTGAAGAGCCGTCTGGAACTCCCCGATCAGCTTGTCGGCCCTCGGAGGGGGCTTCTTTGGCCCGCCGGTTCGCCGCCCGGCCATATAGGCAAATTCGAACCGGGCAACTGAAATACCCTCACCAACCAGAGCTTCGGCAAGTCTGTTCATGAAAGCGGAATCCATCGGTGCGCCGGCACCGTGGGCCATGAGAAGAGTCGCCAGGGGAGGGGTTTCAGGACGGTTCCAGAGAAAGGCAGTCATGATGATGTGATCTGTCGCAGCGGTAAAAGAAGTAAACAGGGATATGATCCTGGCCTATAGAGACTGGAAGTCCTTGGCAAGAAGCTTCAATTGAGAATGAGCGCAGAACCGAATGTTTGAACAGTTAGACATCAATCAGATCCGTATGGCTTGTTTCGGCGGTATCTTTTTGATCATGGCTCTGCTGGAAGCCGGATTGCCGAGAAGGAACCTCAAGAATGGCCGGATGAAACGCTGGCCGACCAATTGGGGCTTCATTCTTCTGGATTCGCTTCTGGTCAGGCTGATTTTCCCGATCGGTGGCGTCGGCTTGGCCCTTCTGGCTGAGGAGCGTGGTTGGGGACTGTTCGGTACGCTCGGATGGTCTGGCTGGATCGCGGGACCGGTCACCTTTCTGGTGCTCGACCTTGCAGTCTGGTTCCAGCATCTCATGTCACACAAAGTGCCTTTGTTCTGGCGAGTTCATCGGGTGCATCATGCCGACAGTGATGTGGATGCCACGACCGCACTCAGATTTCATCCGATTGAGATCCTGCTTTCATTCGTCTGGAAGGGACTGGTGATCTTTGTGCTTGGTGGTCCCGTCGAGGCGGTGCTGATTTTTGAGATCGTGCTGAACGCCTCAGCCGTCTTCGGTCACGCCAATGTCAGAATTCCGGCAAAGCTCGACTGGCTGCTCAGGTTGCTGATCGTGACGCCGGACATGCACCGGATCCATCATTCGGTCATACGCCGCGAAACGGATTCCAACTATGGATTTTACCTCTCCATCTGGGATCGGCTTTTCGGTACTTACGTGGAAGAACCGGAAAAGGGGCACGATAATATGGAAATCGGTCTTGGTCCGTCCCTGACACCCAAATCGCATTCCTTCCCGTTCAGCCTTGCAATCCCGTTTTTCGAAAACAAGCAACGCCAGTCAGGCCGCGGAGACAAGTGGGAAGCTCAGGAATAAGCCTCAGTAGAAGCTTAAGGGAAAGTATCGCAGGTAGAGCTCCTGGTAGATGCCCTTCTGGTAGAGTTGCCGGAGTGCGTAGTTGAGGGCAGCGGCACGTTCCGGATCTTCCGCCCGGGTGGCAATCGCCATACCTTGATCAAAGTAACCGGCTTCCAGCCATGGCCCGCCTTCGAACCTGCAACAGCCGTCGGCAGCTTCACTTGGCAGCCAGAAGGAGAGGCTCAGGCCGTCGCCGAAATGGGCATCGGCTGTTCCCGATTTCACGGCGTCGCGGGCTTCGGCTGAGGTCTCAAGAACCAGGATCTCCGCTTCCGGCCAGAACCGGTCGGCAAAGGCTTCGAACCGGGATCCGGCTTCCACGGCAATGATCTTGTCTTTCAGGTTTTGCTCACTGAAATCCTGGCCCCCGGGATCGCGAACAATGAACCTCGCGGGCAGTTTCAGATAATCTTCGGTGAAATTCAGACGCTTTGTGCTCGGCAGGCTCTTTGACAAGCCGGAGATGATTGCATCGCCTTCATCTTCCTCCAGTGCCGGAAGCAGAACATCGAAGTCCTTGATCCGGAGTGCGCAGGAACTTCCAAGTTCCTGACACAGGGCGCGTGCGAGATCGACATTGAAGCCCGTCAGGCGGCCCTGAGGGTCGCGAAAGACAAATGGCGGATAGCCGTCGGTTGCCAGAAACTGGATCTTGTCAGGGATGGATGCCGGTCGGTCGTGAACGGCTTTCGGGTCCCAGAAATTCGGAACACGTACATTTGTCCCCTGGGCACTTGCGGCAGTTGCCGAGGTTGCAAGAACGGAAATCAGGCAAAGCCATGCACACAAAGAACGAATGGAGATCTTAAACACTGTCCTCACATGGAATTCCTGAAATCTCAGCAAGCGCAGCGGACCGGATGTCAGGCTGCCAAATCGGGTGTGAAGGCAGAGTATCTTGTTCCATACCGGATTGTCAGCACGGAATATGCGGTTAAGCCGGTGCAATATCACCGGCCCATGAGAACTGGTCAGGATTGCCTAAGCGGCTTCCGTGTCGTGAGGGTTCGCGACGATTGGCCAGATCGGGCGTTCCAGCATCTTGTAGGCATTACGCCTGGGATCACTTGGATAGGGACCGTCGACAGCGCAATAGAGAATTTCCGCTGCAACGGTTTCAAATGCACCGTGGAAATGGTTTGTGGACTTGACCACCAGGATTTTCCTGGCCGCAACATCAATACCGAGATTTGTGAAAAGATCCGGTGAGAAAGTCTGAGCCCGGTTGGAATTCAGGACCACTTCTATGCCAGCGATTTCGATGACCGCACAATCTCCGAGCGGGACAACAGACTGACCAAAACTCTGCACCGCGTTCCTTTGTGTCCTGAGTACGGTGACGTCGCCATCAACCGGGTCGCCGGCATCCGGAGAGGTTTTCCCGCCGAACCGAAGTTTCAGGCGAGCGCCTTCACCGGCTGCATGACACAGTCGGACCGCCATCGGATCCCAGATCGTGCCGAAAGCGATATCGCTCAGACCAATTGAAAGCGCGCGCCGCAGCATTATGGTTGAATCGCCGGCGACCCCGCCACCGGGATTGTCCCAGACATCAGCGATGACCACCGGGCCGTCTGGATGGGCGGCTGCCTTCGCGAGGGCAGCGCCGGGCGTCAAAAACTCAGGCCGCGTCGTGCCGCGATACGAGAACAGTTCCAGACCCAGTTTTTCCGCCAGCAGGTCTCCTTCCTGTTTCGAATTGTCCGTTGTCACGAGGATCTTGGCGCCGAGATCCGGGGAGTCTCCTGCCATGAACCCGTGGATCGCAGAGACAGACAGAGCTGCACCTGTTTGTTCCAGCTGCGTTAACCTGTCGATGAACCCGCGCATCGGAGGGCGGCTTGTCGGCAGGACTTCGATCATGCGGACATCGAACACCGAATGAACCGGGGCGATTTCACCGCGCGCCGCCTGCAATGTCAGGTCTACGCAGGCTTCACCCGTTTCGGCAAAGTCGGTATGCGGGAATTCCTTGAAGACCGTGATGATATCGGCGTTTTGAACTCTTTTGGCGCTGAGGTGACTGTGCGGATCGAAGGTCACGCCGATTTTTGTGTCAGGGCCGGAAATTTGGCGTGTGGCGGCGATCAGGTCACCTTCGCAGTCGACACATGTGTCGGCGATCATCGCCCCGTGAAGCCCCAGGATCACGGCATCGACCGGCAATGCGGCCCGAAGCTGCTCGAGAACTTCCTCACGCAAGTGGATCCAGGTCGACTTGTTGACGAGGCCTCCCGGTTCTGCCCAGGTCGCGGTGCCTTCAATCAGTGTAATTTCACCCGCGCCGGCACGTTTTCGCAGCGCTGGAAAGATGCCACTGCACAGTGTCGGTGTTTCGGGATGTTCGCCAGGAGGTGCGTAAAAGCTTTCTTTAAAGTCGGCGAGATCAGTCCGGAGAGGAGAAAAAGTATTTGTTTCAGTGGCTATGGACGCACAGAAGACGCGCATTGAATAGTCCAGTCTCACAAGTGGCGCTGTTATTGTCGTTGTCTTGAAAATGGAGCCGGCGGGACTTTTTACCCGCCGGCCTGTTTCGTTAGTCGAGATAGGTTTCCGCGTTTGCCTTGGCGACTTCCGCCTTGAACAGGGTCAACAGTTCAACGGCCTTTTCATCGAGGTTTTCATTTACATGGCTTTCAAACGCAGGCTGTGTCGCGGCTGCCATGGCCTCTCTCTGTGCGTCATCCAGGGAGGTCACTTCCATGGCGTCCATAAGACCCGCCAACCCGCGCTCCGATGATTCAATAATCCGGGAAAGCCCACGGCTGGCGGTGACGCAGTTCTCTGCGGCCGCATGCAGCGTCGCCCGTTCGTCATCGCTGAGGCCCTCGTAAAAGGCCCGGTTGATCATGAAAGTGTAAGGCGAAAACAGGTGGTTGGTGAGGGTCAGGTACTTCTGGACTTCAGAGAAGTTGGCGAAGGAGATGATCGGAACAGGGTTCATCTGGCCGTCGATCACACCGGTTTGCAGACCGGAATAAACTTCGCCCCAGGACAGCGGATAAGCTTCCGCGCCGAGCGCCTGAATGATTTTCTGGTGTGATGGCAAGGTCATCGTTCGGATACGGATACCTTCGAAATCTTCCAGATTTGCGATTGGTTTCTGCGAGTTCGTCACCGCGAAAAAACCACCGGTGTCCGGAAAGCCGAGGACAACAACATCGCCGAGCGTCGCCTCGATGTCCGCAGCAAGCGCCTTTCCGAAATCGCCATCAAAGACCTTGTAGGTCGCCTCGTTGCCGGCAAAGGCAAAGGGCAGGTTCAGAACGTCAACACGCGGATAGTAGCTGGCGAGAGCCCCTGTAGATGTGAGCGTTGCCTGGATCAGGCCGTCGCGTACCTGTTGAACATGTTCCGCGGCCGAGCCGAGCTGGTTCGAGCCAAAGACTTCCACTTTGACGCTGCCGTTGGTTCCGGCCTGAACAAGGTTGGAGAACACCGCCGTGCAGGCATGTGCCGGATTTTCAAATGGGTCGGTCTTGTTGTCGTGTCCGAACTTGATAGTGCCGCCTGCGGCTAGGGCTGTGCTTGCAGTCATGGTTACGGCAAGGGCCAATCCTGTCGTCAATAGTCTCATGTTTTCAGTCCTCTCTGGTTTCTTTTTGAGGTCAGTTGGCAAATCCAAGGAAGCGGGGCAGCAACAAGGCTGCGTCTTCCCAGAACGCGAAGATGAAAAGGATGCTGATTTCGGCCAGCAGAAAGGGCATCAGCTTGATCGAGATGCGTTCGAGTTTTTCTCCTGTCACGGAGGAAAGAACGAACAGGCAGGCACCGACCGGCGGTGTCATCAGCGATATGTTCAGGGCAAGCACAAAGATTATGCCTGCGTGAATTGGCTCCAGGCCGACCTGCTCGGTGAGCGGCACTAGCACCGGCGCAAGGATGATGAGGATCGCAGTTATATCCATCACCATGCCGACCACCAGCAGAAGCCCGATGATGATCGCGATGACCGCATATCGGTTGTCGGAAAGGCTCAGAACGTTTTCGGCGATCAGCTGCGGAATGCGTTCGAAGCTCATCCACCACCCGAGTATGCCGGCAAAGGCTATGATGACGAAGATAACGCCGGTGATCCTGGCCGTGCGCACCAGCATCCGATAGAAGGCGGCAAGCTTGAGGGTGCGGTAGACGAACACGCCAATGAAAACCGCGTAGGCGACTGCTATGGACGCAGCCTCCGTTGGGGTGACGACACCGCCGAGAATGCCGCCCAGAATGATGATCGGCATTGCAAGCGCCGTAAGGGAGCCGACGAATGTCGACCAGACTTCCTTCAAGGTGGCGCCGCGAACCGCTTTTGGGAGTTTTTCCCGGTTGCCACCGATGACGATGACCGCCATGCAGACCAGGCAGATAACAAGACCGGGCAGAATTCCGGCGGCAAACAGACCGGCGATTGAGACACCCATGAGTGAGCCGTAAACGACCATGAGTCCGGAAGGAGGAATGGTGGGGCCAATGATGGACCCTGCAGCGGTCACGGCGCAGGCGTAGTCGCGTTTATAACCTTCCTTGACCATTGCCGGAACCAGGGTCCGGCCGAAAGCTGCCGCGTCTGCGGTTGCCGAACCAGTCAGTCCGGCAAAGAAAACAGAGGCCAGCATGTTGGTGTGTGCCAAGCCGCCGCGAAAGCGGCCCACCAGAACCTGTGCCAGATTGACGAGCCGGTTGGTGATGCCGATGCCATTCATGATTTCACCGGCGAGGATGAAGAAAGGCATGGCAAGGAAGGGGAAGATATTCAATCCGTTGAAGATCTTGCTGGGGCCGATGGACAGAAACTGGGTTCCGCCCATGTCGATCAGGCCGACAACACCGGCAAGACCGATTGCAAAGCCGATCGGCATACCGAACAGGATCAGAAGTACAAATGCCAGACCTGCCCACATCAGACCGCTTCCTCTTCTGCCGTGAATTCCAGATGAGTGCCGAGGTCGCGAATGAGAACGAGGACAAGCTGTACGCTGCAAAGTGCTGCTGATGCCGGGATGGCTGCATAAAAAGGTTCAAGGCTGAGCCCGAATATCATCGCCTGACGGCTCGCACCGCTTTGGGCAAAGCCAAGCCCGTACCACAGCACATAAAGAAAAAGGCTGAGGGCGAGGATATCCATGACGATAAGAGCGGTTCGCTGAAATTTCTTGGGCCACAGGTTCAAAAAGGCGGTCAGGCCGATATGTTCCCTGCGCGCGATGCCGCAGGAAATTGCAAGCATGGCAGCCCAGATCATCAGGTAGCGGGCCATCACCTCCGGCCAGGGGAGTTGCCAGTGAAAGTAATAACGGTCGACCACGCCAAGCCAGACATCAAGGACCAGCAGCAACATCAATAAGGCGACAACGGCTTCGGTGATCGTGTTGATCCGTGCGCTGGTGAGACGTGCCCACGTTTGCATTCTGCCCTCCCAAGTGCGTAACTGAAGTACATAATGAGTAGGGAAAATTACAAAATCAAGCGAAATTTCTAATTAAAGTACAAAATTGATCGTGAGTTAGGGCGAAATTATGTACCTTAAGTCTGGATTTTGAAAAATAATGTACTTAAATTACAAATCAGGTGACGGTGTAGGAGCGGGAAATGACGGAAAGCGATCGCACGCAAACTGAACTTCCAAATCGGGGACAGGCCGCCGTGGCAGATCTGATTTCCGCGTTGGAACGCGTCGATGGCCAGCTTGCCGCGCGCGAGCAACGCGTTGCGGATTACGTCAAGGCCAACATTGACAGCATCAGTACAATGACCATTGCCGAACTCGCAGGAGCAGCGGATGTTTCCACACCGACCGTGATCCGGTTCTGCAGATCGCTCGGTTGTGATGGTTTCAAGGAATTCAAACTGCGGCTTGCTCAGAACCTGGCTGTGAGTTTGCAATACATCCAGGCGGATGTCGGAGAAGAGCCGGCCAATGTGGAAAATGCGCTCGACCATGTCCTGGCTGCGATTTACGCGACCACCAATGTCATGCGCAAGCAGCTTGATCCCAGGCAACTGGAGGGCGCAAAGGCAGCGATTATTGGCTGCAAGCAGCTTCTGGTGGCGGGAATGGGTGGGGGGTCGTCAGTGCTTGCCCAGGAGGGAGCCAATCGCTTCTTTAGATTGGGCATCACCACCATGGCGGTCAATGACAGCTATATCCTGCAGATGCGGGCCGCCACCCTGAGACCCGATGACACGTTGCTCTTGTTTTCTGCAAGCGGCGAAACCGATGCGATTGTCGCGGCAGCAAAAGTCGCGGGGGCGTATGGTGCAAGGACGATCTGCATATCAAAACCTGGGACACGGTTGGCCGATGTCGTCTCCATCCCGATCGTCGTTGATCTGCCGGAAGATCCCCATATCTTCAAGCCGACAGCCACCCGCTACGCCTTCCTCGCCATTCTGGATGCGATTGCCATGTCGGTCGCCTATGAAACAAGGGATGAAACCACGGAAAACCTGCGCCGTATCCGTTCGTCTCTTACTGCCTATCACGGACGCACCGGCCCCCAACCCTTGGGGGACTAGTGTGGTGATTTTGAAATTTACTCCATAAATTCAGCACTCTCCGTTGCGAGTTTCAAATTTAAATTCCATGCCAGAAACACACATTGCTCAGGTCACACCATCGCAGTTTGTTTGTGAGGGTTGACTGAGAGATGCGAAAAGGGAGATTGGGCCAGGCTTCCAAATGCAGGCTGTTGCAAGTGGCATGAAAAAAATTCAAACAACCGCTTGAAGCTATAGCGACTAGAGGTCCTATGTAAGAGCTGACTCAATTTCCGGAGCCAGTTCGATGCTGAAAGACGCTCAGGTCAAAACCTGTTCATCCGAAAAACAAAACCCTGAAGAGGGACACCTGGACGGCCGTAACAAGGCAAGCTGTTGTGGAACCGCGAGTGTTTCCGCCAAACCGGTGCCGAAATTGGGTGTCGGGCGCAGCTTTCGAGTTGACGGGCTCGACTGTGCCGAGGAGGTGGCAATCCTGAACAAGGTGCTTGCGCCTAAACTGGGCGGCGAAGAACACTTGGCCTTTGATGTCCTCAATGCCCGAATGACTATTCTCGACAGCGCGGCTCCCTTGCCGGACGAAGCCGTTATCAGGATCGTCGGTGACACAGGCATGACCGCAAAGTTGTGGGATGCGTCGAGCGCGGACAAGGATCATGCGGCGCATCTGGCCCGGCAGAAACGATTTACCGCTCTCTCTGCCAGTTTCTGGGGATTGGGGTTCGCCTATCATTTCGTCGAAACGGGGCTGTCCGGAGCGGTGGGGCTGTTTTCCGGTCATGGCCAGAGCGCCATGCCGACTGTCGAAATCGTCAGTTTTCTTCTGGCTGTTGTATTCGGGGCCTGGCTTGTCGCACCCAAGGCCTGGTCTGCCGCGCGCCGCCTGGCACCGGACATGAACCTGCTGATGATGGTTGCGGTCATGGGCGCGATCGCACTGGGAGAATATTTCGAGGCAGCGACAGTCGCGTTCTTCTTTGCGCTTTCTCTGACCCTGGAAAGCTGGAGCGTTGGCCGGGCTCGCAATGCCGTCGCAGCCCTGCTTGACCTGGCACCGCCGACGGCACGGGTGATCGCGGCCGACGGCAGCGAGAAGGATATGCCTGCTGCAGATGTGACTGTTGGTGACCGCTTCGTAGTACGCGGTGGTGACCGCATTCCGCTAGATGGTGAGGTGATTGATGGAACTGGCGCTGTCGATCAGGCACCGATAACCGGAGAAAGCGCTTTGGTCGCCAAGGAAGCCGGCGACGAGGTCTTTGCTGGAACGATCAATGGCGATGGATCCCTGACCATTCGCGCCACGAAGCTGGCAACCGATACAGTTCTTGCGAAAATAACCCGGATGGTCAGTGACGCCCATTCACGCCGTGCTGAGGTGGAACAATGGGTGACGAAGTTTGCCAGAATATATACGCCGATCATCATGGCGTTGGCCGTCGTGATTGCTGTCTTCCCGCCGCTTCTGTTCGGTGCCGTGTGGTCAGTCTGGTTTTATAACGCATTGGTGCTTCTGGTGATTGCCTGTCCCTGTGCCCTGGTGATCTCCACGCCCGTTTCGATTGTCGCGGCCCTGGCTGCGTCTGCCCGCAGTGGTGTCTTGATCAAGGGGGGCGCCTATGTCGAAATTCCAAGCAGGTTGAAGGCACTGGCCATGGACAAAACCGGCACCATTACGGAAGGTGAGCCGGAAGTCGCAAGCGTTTATCCGATCGCAACCGACGAAGCCGGTCTGTTGGCTGTGGCTGCTGGCCTTGAAGCCCGTTCTTCTCATCCATTGGCGCGGGCGATCCTTGCACGAGCGGGCGAAATTCAGCCGGCTGAGAACACTCGAACGGTTCCGGGCCGGGGGGTAGAGGGGATCATGGACGGCCAAGCCGTGTGGCTTGGATCGGACCGCTTCGCATCGGAAAAGAATGTGGAGATCCCGGCGGATTTCAAGGAACAAATCGAGCGCGCGGGCAGTACACTTGTCGCGGTAGGCAACAAGAACGGTCTGCTCGGCCTGCTGGAACTTCGGGACCGCATTCGTGCCGATGCAAAGGAGGTGGTTGCACGCCTGCATGCGCAGGGCGTTGAAAAGATCGTCATGTTGACAGGCGACAATCAGCGCACAGCGGAATTTGTCGCCGATGAAGTCGGTATCGACGATGTCCGTGCAGAACTGCTGCCCGCGGACAAGGTGACAGCCATTGAGGAATTGACCCGTGAATACGATACCGTTGCCATGATCGGGGACGGCGTGAATGACGCACCGGCCATGGCGCGGGCAAACTTCGCGATCGCAATGGGGGCGGTCGGTTCAGATGCTGCGATTGAGACCGCCGATATAGCCCTGATGAGCGACGATATCGGCAAGCTCCCCTGGCTGGTCGGTCATTCCCGCCACGCGATGGCGGTCATTCGGCAGAACATAATGGTCGCGTTGGCAACCAAGGCGATATTCGTCGCGCTGACTGCCTTTGGTATGGCCACCATGTGGGGGGCGATTGCCGCGGATGTCGGCGTGTCCCTGGCCGTCGTCGCGAATGCCCTGCGATTGCTGAAAGTCGAAAAGACCGCGTGACCAGGGCTTCAGCCGATTTTGGAAGTAGGGGTGCTGTCTGGAGCGGGTGAAGGGAATCGAACCCTCGTCTTAAGCTTGGGAAGCTTCTGCTCTACCATTGAGCTACACCCGCTTGGCCTCCGAACTTTCTGCGCCCACTTGTCGAAACTGTCAAGCTGGGGATCTTTCTTTTCCCGTGTCGCCTGATCTTGCGCATCGGCAAAGAAATCGCCATGTTCGCGCCGGCGCAAAGCGCTTCCAGGAAATCATTTGAACTTCAGGTCGGATGAATGCGAAATCAGGTCAAAGCGCTGGTTATCTCACGAAATTGGGAAATCGGCATTATCAGCATAATCGTTCTGAATGCCGTGACATTGGGACTCGAAACCAGCCCGAAAGTCATGGATCAGGTTGGCGGTATTCTGCTGTTTTTTGACAGGGTGATCCTCGGTATCTTTGTGGTGGAGTTGATCCTGAGGCTTTACGCGCACGGCCTGAGGTTCTTCAAGGATCCCTGGAGTATCTTCGACTTTCTGATTGTCGGCATTTCGCTGATGCCGGCCAGCGGCGCTTTTACGGTGCTCCGGTCTTTGCGGATCCTGCGTGTTCTGCGCCTCATCTCCGTCGTTCCCTCCCTGCGGCGCGTGATCGGCGGCTTGATTGCCGCCCTGCCGGGAATGGGATCGATTGTCGTTTTGATGGCCCTGGTATTTTATGTCTTTGCGGTAATGGCGACCAAGCTTTACGGCGAAACATTCCCGGACTGGTTCGGTGATCTCGGTGCTTCGCTCTATACGCTCTTCCAGATCATGACGCTGGAAAGCTGGTCCATGGGCATTGTCCGACCGGTCATGGAAGTCTATCCGATGTCCTGGCTGTTCTTCGTGCCCTTCATTCTGTGTACAGCCTTCACCGTTTTGAACCTGTTCATCGGTATCATTGTCTCGGCCATGCAGGAAGAACATGATGCAGAGGCAGATGCCAACCGTCAGGCGATCCACGACGACACGGTGTTGATCCTGGAGGAAGTAAAGGGGCTCAGGGAAGAGCTGAAACAGCTCCGGTCGGAAGTCGGTCAAAAGACAGCTTGAAGACAGGACCAAACTTGAGAAGAGGCCGGAAGCCACAGAGGCCGGCGTGGAGCCGGCCGGCTTTGAAGATTATGGTTTGTGGATTGTGAGTTGAGGGAAGGGAATGTTCCAGCCGTTTTCGGTGCAGCATTCCACTGCCAACCGTGCAAGTGCATGCTCGATGGTTTCGTAGACATGCCCCATTCCGGGTCCGACATCGACCTCAATCTCAAAGTCCAGTGAAGACTCTCCAGCGCGAAACAGTGTCACGAAGGTCGTCAGGATATTTTCTGAACCGAAAATACTGCGAATCTTCCGGTCGACAAAACTCTGCATGATCTTCGGTATCTCGCCCGGAGCATCTGCCTGATGGGCATAATCGACACCGAATTCGATTGTGACCCTAAAGGTATGGGAGAGGTTTTTGGGATTCTGCTCAAGGAAAGCCGGAGTGGTAAAGTGAGAGACTGCCCCGCCTTCTTCCCTCAGATGAACGGCCTCCGGGCTTTGCAGGACAACCTCCGCCCATAAGCCGTTATCCAATAGCACCCAATCGCCTTCCTCGGTTGGAAACCACTTTTCCCTGCCGTCCATCGGTCTGGAATGTTGCCCCCTGAGTTCGCGAACCGGAACCGTGTAGTGTCCGCCTCTGAGGGTGGGATTTTCCAGGTCCGTATAAAGGTCGAGTTTTGAAACGCGCCACGGGACATTGTTGATGATGACCCGTTCTCCCTCTTGAACCGCTCCAAGGTTGAGCAGCAGGGTAACCTGTTCGATCAGGCTCGGCAGCGATTTCAGAACGAACCAGCCGATTGCGATGAACAGCAGCAACATGGCACCGGTCAGGAACCAGTCGTTGTAATAGTTGAAAATCGTGATTGTTGTCCCGAAGGCAAGAGCGATGGTCATCAGGTCGTAGATCAAGACAAACAGGCGCACCGGAAAACTGCGGTTACGAGGGCTGCCGATCACGGTGATCAAGGCCCGTCGCAACAGGCGCATCACCAGGATGACCGCGGAAAACGCGACGACCCCAAAAAACAGGTTTCGACCGCGGTCGCTGAAGAAG
>NZ_JAILWL010000084.1 GCF_025698965.1 Roseibium sp. | reverse complement strand
ATCACCAAGATTTTAATGTATTCATACCCTAGAGTTATGGCGGTCACAGGCAGTTTTGTTGTACTAGGCCGTGTGGACGCATTGGTTTGGAGCGTGATTTGAGAAAAGATTGTGCATTTGGATCTTGAGGACATCAGAAAGCACGCCCGTATATCAATACGGACCTCGCATCTGTCTTGCTCAAACCTCAAATGCAATACGCGCCACGCCCGAAACCAATTTGTCTACACGGCCTAGGCATAATGTTGTTTTAGACCGTAACTTTGGATGACCTTTTTCAAACTCGGGACCACCGATGAGACATATTGTTATTGCCAGCTTATTTGCTCTTTCTCTTGCTGCCTGCCAGTCCGGCTCGCAGCGGTCGACTGCTCCCGACCAGCCACAGCTTAGTGTCCCCGCAGGCGCTCAAAGCGTCAATATTGCAGCGGACCCGGCGACGGTGCGTGCGGCGCTCGTTTCCAGTGCTCAGGAGCGCGGTACGGTTGTTTTGCAGGACGAGACGAATATGGTCGTCCTGGAACGCCCCATGACGGGCGAAAATCCGGCGCTTGATTCAGAATTCGGCCCTTCCGACAACGGTCAGCGCGTAATCCGCATCCGGGTGCGCTTTACCGGAACACCATGTCAGACCCTGGCGGTTCAGGACCTTGCAGTGATCAATAATGTCCGTACTGCACTGGAGCAGAGTTTCGTTCTTCCGGGCAACCCGAACACGATGCAAAGCCTGCAGGGTTTGAAATCAAGGGCCGAACAAAGCAGTTCCTGCCCGCCGATTGCCTCCTAGACGGCCGGCTTCCGATCTGCCAAGCTCTCCTTACCCAATGTTTTCAGAGGGTAAGGCATTTCGTGAGTAGATTGACCCCACCTATTGCTGCCTGAAATCGAAGAATTCAACGCGATAGGAAACGCTATTTGGTTCAGGGTTTCCACGAGACGTCGTAGGAGGGGAAATGCTGGCTCGGATTGCGTTGTTGCTGGTCGTGATAGTGGACCTCATGGGTCAGGGTCTGATCTTTCCGATCATCAACACGTTGCTGATCGACCCGACTGCAACGTTCCTGCCGAAAGGCACCCTCTCCTCCACCCGGGAGTTCTATTACGGACTGGTCAGCGCGGTCTTTTATCTGTTCTGGTTCTTCGGTGCGGCCTACATCTCAAAACTTTCCGATCACATCGGCCGCAAGACCGGGATTGTAATTTGCCTGGTCGGTGCCGTGGCCGGATACGGTCTGACAATCCTTGCGATTGAATTCTCCAGCCTCTGGATGCTCATCCTCGGTCGCGCGATCTCCGGTTTCACCGCCGGCAATCAGCCAATTGCACAGGCCGCTCTCATCGATGCCAGTGAAACGGAGCAGGAAAAGAGCAGCAATCTCGGCTATATCGTCGGGGCATCCGCTATCGGCATGATGATCGGACCATTGTTGGCCGGCGTATTGAGCGACAACAATATTCTTGGATCCTATGCGTCCCTGGAATTGCCATTCTACGTTGCCATCGTGCTTGTCGTCCTGACGCTCGCGCTGATCCTAGGCGCCTATTCCGATGTTCGGCTGGAGCGCAAACCTATCGATTTCGGCTTGTCCGAAGTGTTTCTGACACTTTACCGCATTCGTGAATTTCCGGTCGTGCAGAAGTTGTCCTTCGGCTATTTCTTTTTCCTCATGGGCCTCAATGCCTATTACATCTATCTGGCCGATTACCTGATCGAGCGGTTTAAATTCACCACCTTCCAAAACAGCATGATGCTGGTCATTCTCGGCCTGGCACTGATGCTGGGCGGTACCGTGCTGGTTCCTTATGTCAGCAAGCGCTATCGCAAGATCCCGACAATCGTCGCTACCGCAATTGTCATGTCGGTCTTCATCATCTTGTTCATGATCAACCCGGTCCCGGACCTCAGCTACATCCTGATCATCCCGATCCTGCTCGCCTTCGGTCTCGGATACCCGACCCTGCTGGCGCTCTTTTCCGCCAGCGTCGATGAAACCCGCCAGGGTTGGGTCATGGGCGTGACCATCGCATGGTTCACCATGGGTTCCGGAACGATTGCCCTCATCGGCGGACCGCTCATGTCGCTGAGCATCTATCTGCCTTTCAGCGTCGGTGTCGCCAGCTTCGGCATGTGCCTGCTCTTTGTCTTTACGATCTGGCAGAACAAGGAAGTTCAGGCTCTTGATCCCGCCATTCAGGCACGAGACAAAACCTCAGACTGAACAAATCTGGAGCCTTGCCTTCAATATTAACTGTAATTTGCAATTCCAAATTTTGCGCCTTACCGGTCACAACCATATTTGGTATTTCGAATTTAGGTAGATTTTTATCAAGTTAGGCATCGGGGCGATTTTAAACCATGAATTTTCTATTGAGCGTCGGTACAGCATTTTATTGGATTGTTGCTGCCGTCTTTTTATCCCTCACCTTGCTCGAACTGAACTTCAAAAATCTCAATGATTTTCTGCGCACCGGCTGTGCTGTTTTGACGTCTGTTCTTTGGCCGCTCTCAACTGCGGTTGTTCAATCGCTGCTGAGACGCAAGCGACTGGTGTAGCCACCTGCTCTCCACAAGGCATTGCAGATCCGAACCAGCCAGTCATTCACTTCTGCTTCGCTTGGCCGAGAAAATCGGCACAGGTCTTCAGCTGTCGTAAGACCATGGGCAATTTGATGGCATCTACAGCCTGACTGAAAGACGTGTGTGAAGGTTTGACAATCAGCAGGTTTTGCTCCTCAAGAAGAGCAACTTCATCTTCCGTCAGAGGTCTTTCCGTTCTCAATGCGAAATCAAGTCCAGCTTCGGCAGGTACGGTGATTTGCTCTCCGCCCGGTGGCACAAGATTGACGTTGAATTTCGTCCCGACAACAAACGCGCCTGGCCAGAAATAAGCATCTATCGACACGCCTGGATTTGAAAGGTCATGAACCAGCCAGAAGGACATATAGGGAGCATGACTGGTTTCAATGATTGGCCGGTTGATGGCCTTGCATTTGTCTTTCTCACTCCAGACCGTCCAGTTTCCATCTTGGTACCAGAAGCTCACAACTGCATTTGCGTTGCTGCTTATCCAGAAAATCAAACAAAGAGCCAGAAAGGGTATTTTCATTGCATTTCTCCATTTGAAACATGTTTTGAAATAAAATCTCCGCACCGTACCGATTTCGACAATTCAGCAATTTACAACAAAATTACCTTAGGTCAGGTGTAGCATCGGTTGTTCACGCAATTGCAACCTCACTTGCCTCGCAGATCTTCCTGAAACCGGTTCTGCGAGGCACTTTCCATGAGCAGCTCAGCATCGAAACAATCGCGCGCATAAATAGCCAGCGCATGACGCTCAGCATCTGCCTGCTCTTTGTCTTTACGATCTAGTGGAAACAGAAGGAATCGGTAACAAAGGAATTCAATGTCCACCTGCGTTTGCTTTCTGCACTTGATAGGAGGTTCACATGGGTGAAATTTTGATTATCGAGCCGTTGTTCAAACCCGCTATCGGCATTGTTTGACAAAGGAACAATTCAAAAAGATGTTGCAGCTAGATCGATCCTATTCAGCGGTTTTGTTCGATATGGATGGAACACTTCTGGATTCCCGGGCCGTGGTTGAGCGTATATTGACTGATTGGGCTGTTACTAACGAACTTGACCCAGCTGCTCTATTTGCCGTTTCACACGGCCGAAGAACAATTGACGTAGTCCGGGAATTTGCGAAATCCGGCATGGATTGCGAAGCTGAGGCTAACAAAATTGAAGCGGCAGAAACTTCCGATATCCGCGGAATAGTAGCAATCCCTGGTGCTGTTGATCTATTGAACCAATTACCACCGGGACGTTGGGCAATCGTAACCTCCGCCGGCCGTGACCTCGCTATCCGCCGATTAACAGCAGCCGGCCCGAAGTGTTCGTGACCGCAGAGGATATCGAACGCGGCAAACCAGACCCGTCAGGTTACATCCTGGCCGCAGAAAAACTTGGTACGAGTGCCGAACAATGTTTGGTCTTTGAAGACGCGGCTGCTGGTATTCAGGCAGGGCTAAATGCCGGAAGCGACGTGGTTGCGATTGGGTTCGCCAGTCCGAACGACGCAAAACCGGCCTGTCCGTTGATTTCAGATTTCCGAGAAATCGAATTCAGATTGACCTGAAATCGTGGCTTCGCTGATCCCCTCAAGACCAAAGAAAAATTGAAAGCGGCAATCGACGTTTTATGAGTACACGCCCTAAATCCAAACGCGTACTGACAGCTAGTTCTTTCAAGAAATCTAAATGTCCCAAAGAACTCGGCCCCCTGCCGGCCTCAATCAGCCTCACACCTTGTCGCCAAACAGATAAAGTCTTTCTCCTGACAGAATAGACCTGATCAGATCCTCGAAATCGGCAGTTGTCATGTTGCCCCAGTCGGGCGTGTCGACCACCTGAGCCCGGCCGATCCGGCGTCCGATTTCACTGACGGTTCTGGCTCGACCACATCGTTCGGAATTATAGCGTAACAAGAGCTCCGGCAGGTCGCAGATCTCACTGCCAAGACGTTCGATCGCCAGGGCATCTTCCAGCGCCTTGGTCGCTCCGCTTGCGGTATGAGGCCGGGTCAGGGTCCCGGCGTCGCCGATCAGCATTGTGCGGTTGCCGACATAAGTGTCGACAACGCTGTCGTAGATTGGCTGGATCGACACTTCTTCACGCGGGGAATGTCCGATCAGCTCCGCAATGGCAGGTGGGAAATGTTCCGCAAGCAAGGCCTGAAGATCCTTGAAGATCTCTGCGGTGATCGATCCTGGAGGTTCGGATTCTATACCATTTAGCGTAAGCGCTCTCGGGCAAGGAGCATAGACGCCCCAATTGACCCGCCGTTTACCAGGAGACGTGCTGCCATCGGATCCGGGGATCATGTACAAGATACTGTGTCCATCTGAAAACGGCACGACCAATCGTGCGGCTTCGCGGTCAAGAGCTTCGATCAGGCTTCTGTCCTCAAGCTCGGCTTCCGGGTAATTGCCGCGCCATAGGATGTAGTCGGCAAATTCCGGCTCCGCCTCCGGATGCAGATTTTGCCGAACCGCCGAGTGATAGCCGTCAGCACCAACAAGAAGGTCGAATTCCCGCCGGGATCCGTCGGCAAACCGAACCGTGACGGTTTCTCCGGTCTCATCAAATGCTTCAAGCGCCTTGCCTTCGTGATAAAGCCTGTCGGGAACGAGGCGCCTCAACGCTTGCCAGAGGTTGCCCCAGTTGTTGGCGACGGAGGGACTGGGTTGCGTCCAAAGCCGGCGACCATTTTGTGATCCATCGGGAAACTGCCACCATCTGACCTTCGCTTCACAAACTGAATAGTCCTGTGGCAGATATCCTTTGTCTTCCAGCTCGGCACACAAAGGTTTTGGAATGTCGATTCCGGATCCGCGGTCTTTCAGGCCGTGAGACGAGCGTTCAAAGACTTCCACATCACAGCCAATGCGCAGGAATGCAGTTGCAGCGGCACAGCCGGAAATGCTGCCACCGACAATTCCGACTTTCAGTCCCTTGATCGACATCACCTGTCACAATCTTTGTCTTCATTTCAATCGGTGCTTCCAATCTTCGCGAATCAGAAATCACGCTGAAGACAACATCAATTATTGCCGCAATTTGAATTGCGGAAAAGCAGCATGCAACCACCTCAATCCACTTTGGAGAATTCCTCTGATCTGCAAGTTGCGAACGCGCCCGGCACCGCGGGCAAGTTATCTCATAGCCATGCTGCGAGGCGGCACTTGTCGACAACTTTTGCCTGAAAGATACCCGGTCGGTCGAGCGCCGCCTCAGGATCAACCTATCGTCAGCCCGGAACCGCTTCCGGCGAAAACTGCGCCAGAAACTCTGCACTTGGCGGTATCGGCTTGATCACGTCGATCATGACGCCATTCGGATCCTGAGTGATGAAATGCCTTTGGCCGAAGGGTTCGTCCTTGAGCGCCAGAAGGATCGGCAAGCCCATCTGCCTTGCCTCTGCATAAATGGCATCGACATCTTCAACTTCAAAATTAAGCAGAAGGCCTGTTGCCCCTGCCCCGCGACCCTGTTCCGGAATGGTTTCATGCGACTGATCCAGAACAGCAAGATTGACCTTCTCATCTTCCAGCGATTGAAGATGAACATACCAGTCCGCCTCGAAAACAGCCTTGAACTTGAAGTTCTCCTGATAGAACCGTGCGGTGTCAGTCACACTGTCCGTCATGAGGACCGGATAATACTGAGTGCATTTCATGGCATTTCTCCCGGCAGTTTGGCGTTGAAAGCAGCTCGCATTGCGCGCCTTTCTGCTTTTCTCGCCTTAAAAAAAGACATACAGTTTGTATGTATAAATCAATTAACATACAGGCTGCATGTATGCAAGAAGCTAAAACACGCCGATCACAGGCCGAAAGACGGGCCGAGACACGCCGTGCCCTTTTGGACGCGGCACGCTGTCTTATCGTGGAGAAGGGGTATGCCGAAACAGGTACGCCGGAGATCGTCAAATTGGCGGATGTCACACGCGGCGCTCTTTATCATCATTTCGCCGACAAGGCTGACCTGATGCGCGCGCTTGTGCTGCAGGAAGCATCTGCCGTTGCACAGGAAATCGATGCACAAACCAATACGGATCAGCCGCCGCTGGAAGCCTTCATGACCGGTGCAAGTGCCTATTTTTCCGCCATGTCCTTTCCCGGACGAGCGAAGATCATGCTGCTTGAGGGACCAACTGTGCTGGGCCAGACAGAAATGGCGGAGATTGACCGCGAGACGGGTGGTGCCACACTTTTGGAAGGCTTGCGACATGCGGCGGCTCAAGGGGCTTTGAGGGACATCCCCCTGAAACCGTTGGCCGTCCTCCTTTCATCGGCTTTTGATCGCGCGGCGCTCGCAATTGCCGCCGGTGAAGACCGGACTTCTTACGAAAAGGCGACCCGGACGCTGCTCGCGGGCGTGCTGGCCTGACGGTCTCGGGTCGCTTGTAAGCGAAGCTGAGATTAGGCAAGAAGTCGCTACGAAAACAGAAAGTTACGCACACTTTCCGCGAACATACAATCACGAGGTGTGCTACACTTCCTGCATGATCTTGAATTGCTTTTCGTCGCTGCCGCCTTCAGCGGTTGAATGACTGGTTAAGCGAAATGGGGGGAAGATCTTGAACCCGGCGAAATTGAGCCTGATGCTTGTCGTGCTTGTTGACGTTATGGGACAGGGTCTCGCCTTCCCGATATTCAATACATTGATGATGCAAGCCGATCTCGGGTTTCTGCCGGCTTCGACAAGCGAATCCGCCCGCAGATTGAACTATGGCCTTGTCATTGGGGTCTTTTTCACAACCTGGTTTCTGGGCGCCGTCTATGTCAGCAGAATATCCGATAGTATCGGCCGCAAGAAAGGCATCATCCTGTGCCTTACCGGTTCGTTCACGGGCTACCTCCTGACGATTGTCGCCATGGCATCCAACAGTCTCTGGCTCTTGCTGGCCAGCCGGGCCATAACAGGATTTACCGCCGGTACCCAGTCAATTGCCCAGGCTGCCATGGCCGATGTCAGCACGGATGATGCCGACAAGGGGCGCAATATGGGCTTCATCGTTGCCGGGGCCGGTATCGGTCTGGTTGTCGGCCCCGTAATTGGCGGTGTCTTTTCCGATCCGAACCTTCTGGGCAGCGATGCTTCGCTGGCTTTGCCGTTCTATGTCGGCGGCGCACTCAATCTGTTCGCGGCCGCGATGATCCTTGTGTTCTTTCACGATGTGAACCCGAACCGCCTGCCCCTGCGCATCAATCCTCTCGACGTGGTGCGCCTCATCCTCGACATCGGCAAACACCCCACCGTTTGCCGCGTCACGATATTGTTCTTCCTCTATATGGCCATGTTGATCACGGCCTATATCTTCCTGACCAACTATCTTTCGAGCCGCTTTGGTCTGGACACCGCAGGAACCAGCGTCGGCGTTCTGATTTTCGGTGCAAGCTTCGGTGTCACCAGCACGTTTCTGGTCGGTCCGTTTCAGGAGCGGATGTCCCGTAAATCAATGATCGTTTTTTCTGCCGTGACGATGATCGCATCGATCGCATTGCTGATTTCAGCGCCGAATTCGACGCTTGCCTATCTCGCCTTCATTCCCTTCGGCATCGCCCATGGCATCGGCGCCCCTGCTCTTTTTGCGCTCTATTCCTCCAGCGTCGACGAGACCCTGCAGGGGTGGGTCATGGGGGTTTCCGTCGCCATGTGGACGCTCGCCGCCGGATTGAATTCGTTCATCGGTGGCGAGTTGCTGACTTTCGGAATACGAAATCCGTTTCTGCTGTCAATGGGATACGGTGTGCTGTTGCTCGTCGCCATCTTCATCATCGGTCGGTCGGACGATATTCGTCGTATCTCCGGTCGGGTGGTGACTGGACCGAAATCCGAAACCGAGTGATCGAGTTCAATCTCTCTGCCGCCACAGCTTCCTCTAGGAAAGTACGACTTAACATAATCTTAAAATGTAAGATCTACCTTAAGTAGAAATCTGAATTATACGCTTTCCTCTAGGGCTGCTTGGAAATGGTTTCGGCGACACGTGTATTATATGAAGATATGCGAACGTTTCCCCGCAAACGATGCAAGTGGAAAGGCATTCTGAAATTTGAGGATACCCACCGACCTTGTGTTGTTGAGGATATCGGCGTCGGCGGTTGCCGGGTCGCCGTGAACACCAAGGACCTTGAACTCAAATCGCGCATTGTTATCGAGATCGAAAGTCAGAAACTGCGTTTTCACGGCGAGATCCGCTGGACCAAGAACGAAGAAGCGGGCGTTGAATTTCTCTACATGGACTAAGGTCTGTTTATGGGTCCGTGCATAACGCTTAACTGTTGCTTTGCCGCCAACCTTACCCGTAGATCGCTTCATGATGAGCTTCTGCAACCCGTTGTGCGACCTTTGCCGCGCGGGCAATCAGCTGGTTCAGGGGTTCGGCGACATAGGTCGCGGTGAAACGTAAAGGGGTCGGCTGCCAGCCGGGATCGAACGTTGCAATTCTGTTCTGCTCAACAAATTTGCGTCCAAGTACATTTGGCAAGATCCCGACACCAATCCCTGACGCAACCATCTCGAACCCGGTGGACAGCGAATTGGTCGGAAAGATCTGGGCAGTGCTGCCATGGCGACTTCGCAGTTCCTGGGTCAGTTCCCTGTGCGGACGCGACTGCCGGTTATAGGTAATCACTGGCGTGACACTGAGATCCGGATCTTCCAGTCCCACAGGTCGGTACCAGTCAAGCTGAAACGGCGGCAGCTCCAGATTGTCGGCACTGTAATCGGATATAGGTCCCATCAGGATGGCCAGATCCAAGGACCTGTCCAGCAACATCTCCCGCATGTTGAGAGAGATATCGACGGATACCTCAATGTTGAGTTTTGGATACCTGTGGTGAAGTTCGGTCAGAAAATCCGGGAGCCAGGTCTGGGCAACCGTTTCAGCCACCCCCAATCTCAGCAGGCTGCTGACGCTGTCTTCCGACATCACGTCCCCCTTGATGCGTTCGGTGACGGCCATGATCTGTTCCGCATGCTGGCGCAGCAGCACCCCTTTTCTGGTCAGCACAACCCCGGTTGAAGTCCTGCTGAACAACTCCGTACCCAGATAGGTTTCCAGACTGGAAATCCGTGTCGATACAGCTGGTTGCGAGATATGCAGTTGCTCGGCGGCCTTACGCACGCCACCCATTTTCGCAACGGTCAGGAACGTGCGAAGCTGTTCAAAGGTCATGGGGTTTCACTCCAGTAAAGTGATCCAAAAATTTGATCACTTTGGACAAAAAATGACGATTTGACTTGATCATAGTTCCGCCGCAGCATTTTACCAGCAACTTTCGAGGTGGAAATGACGAGTGAACTGGCAGAGACGTCCAACCTGTTTGATCTGGACACCATTGCCCAGCGTGAAGCCATTCGCTTTGGCCGCTATTCGGGGCACACGGCCGGTCTGGCAAAGGGCAAGCTGCAATGCAATCTGGCTATTTTGCCGGGTCTTTATGCCGATGACTTTCACACCTATTGCCGGCAGAACCCGAAGGCCTGTCCTCTGGCCGGCGTTTCCGAGCCTGGCAATCCCCTGATTGAACGCCTCGGCGACAACGTCGATATTCGGACCGACGCGGCCAGATACAATATCTATCGCTTCGGCAAGCTCGAGAAACAGGTATGCGACCTGAATGATCTGTGGCGGGACGACCTGGTCGCCTTCGCGATCGGTTGCTCCTTCACCTTCGAAAACGCCCTTCGCCACGCCGGCATCGCAATGCGTCACATCGATTGCAATGTCACAGTGCCAATGTACCGGAGTTCGATCGAAACAATCGCAAGCGGCCCCTTCGGTGGTGGTATGGCCGTCTCAATGCGGCCTATTCCAAAGGAACGCATCGATGAAGTCCACGCCATTTGCCGCAAGTATCCCCTCGCCCACGGCGCACCCGTTCATGTCGGTGACCCTGAAGCAATCGGCATTGGTGATCTGAACACGCCCGACTGGGGCCAGCCGGTCGCAATTCGAAAAGAGGAAGTCCCCGTTTTCTGGGCATGCGGCGTGACGCCTCAGGTCGCCATCATGGCCGCGCAGCTGCCCTTGTCGATAACACACGCCCCGGGAGCAATGCTGATCGCGGACGTCGGTGAACTTACAGCACCACTTTATAAATATAACGATAAATAACTGAAAACAAACACGAACAGAGGATGTACCACGCTATGAAAAATGTCATCATGCTATCAGCGATGTCGATGGTCGCGCTGACCACGGGCTCTGCCGCACAGGCAGAAGAACTTGCTGTCGTCGGCAGCTGGAGCGGCTTGCCTCTACACAAGCAGTACGAAGCTCCGTTCTGGAACGAAAAGCTTCCCGAAACCTCTGGAGGTGATCTGACTGCTGCGCTGACGACCCACGATCAGATGGGGATCGCAGGCGGCGACGTGTTCCGTCTTCTTTCACAAGGTGTCTTTGACGTCGGCATGACAGTTGCCGATTATGCCGTGTCCGACAGTGTCGCTCTTGAAGCACTCGACGTACCGCTGATTGCAACCGATGCGGCCACCGCGCAAAAGGCCGTGGAAGCGGCAAGGCCGATGGTCGACGAAATCTATCGCGACGTTTTCAATGCCAAAGTCCTCGGCATCGCCCCCTACCCGCCGCAGGTGGTTTTCTGTAATGCCGATATCGCGTCGCTTGACGACCTGAAAGGCAAGAAAGTTCGCGCATCCGGCCGCATGACCGCCAAATTTCTCGAAGCCCTGGGTGCCGAGGGTGTAAATGTTTCCTTCGGCGAAGTCCCTGGCGCCTTGCAGCGCGGCGTTGTCGACTGTGCAATCACCGGAGCCGGATCGGGCTACAACGCCGGCTGGTGGGAAGTCTCCACCCACCTCATGCCACTCCCGCTTGGCGGCTGGGATCCGGTTGTCACCGCCATCAATCTCGACAAGTGGAACTCTCTGTCCAGCGAACAGCAAGCTGTTCTCGAAACGGGCGTGAAGGAAAACCTGGAGGCCCCGGCCTGGAAAACAGCGCAAAACGCACTTGAAAACGACATTGCATGCCTGACGGGTAATGGTGAGTGCCCTTATGGTGACACCAGAGGTCTGGTGCTTGTTGAAGCCAGTGCAGCCGATCAGGCAAAGGCCAAGGATGTGCTCATCACGGAAGTTCTTCCGGACTGGGCAGAACGTGCAGGTGGAGACTGGGCAAAGCGCTGGAGTGACAGCGTTGGGCAGGTCACCGGTGTGAACCTGGAAACAAACTAAGGCCGGATCTCATGACTTCCCTGGTTTCCTTCATTCGGCGGCTCAATGACCGTCTAGCAATCGGTGTCGGACTGATACTGCTTGCATGCGTGGCTTTTACACTGATCGAGATTGTCGCGCGCAGACTGGGCGGCTCAATCGGGGGAGTCGATGAAATCTCCGGCTATGTGATGGCCGTCACCACCAGCTGGGGGATCAGTTACGCCCTGACGGAGCAAGCCCATGTACGCATTGACCTGCTTCGTCAGCGCCTGGTCCCCTTCGGCAGGGCGGTCTTCGACATCATTTCACTGATTTGCCTGGCTGGCACGGCCATCGTGGTTGCCTGGCGGGGTTGGGGCGTGTTGGAAAAAACGCTTTCCACCGGTGCGCGCGCAAACACGCCGCTGGAAACACCGCTTTGGATCCCGCAATCGCTATGGTGGACGGGGTGGGTCTGGTTTGCCGTTTCCGCAAGCATTCTTCTAGTGTCCGTTCTCGTGAAATTCATGTCTTCCGACTACCAGTCCGTTGACGAAATCGCCGGTGCGAGGGGGGAAGCATGATCGCCTTTACTTCAGTCGGTCTTCTCGGACTTTTGACGCTTTCCATTCCGGTCGGCATCGTGCTGTTTCTGCTGGCCTTTGGCATCGACACGTTCTTCAGCCCGTTTCCCCTGATGCGCGGCCTTGGACAGATCGTCTGGTCCTCCTCCAACAGCGGAACGCTGATTGCCATACCGCTCTTCGTATTGCTGGGTGAAATTCTGGTACGCAGCGGAGTTGCAAAACGCACCTACGCCGCATTGGAAAAGTGGGTGGCCTGGATGCCGGGTGGATTGATCCACGCCAACATCGCCACATCAACAATGTTTTCCGCAACAAGCGGGTCGTCTGTGGCGACAGCTGCAACTGTGGCCACTGTCGCCATGCCTCAGGCAAAGACATTGGGTTACAATCAGAAACTCTTTTCGGGCGCCATCGCTGCCGGTGGTACGCTCGGCATCATGATCCCGCCCTCGATCAACCTGATCGTCTATGGGTTCCTGACCGAAAGCTCCATCCCGCAACTGTTCCTGGCCGGACTGGTTCCGGGACTGTTTCTGGCGGCCCTTTTCATGCTGATCACAGTCATACTTTGCATCTTCAAGCCCTCGCTTGGAGGTTCACGCCAGTCAAGCTCGGTGGGTGAAAAGCTCGAAGGCTTGACCGATCTGTTGCCAATTCTCGGGTTGTTTGGCGCAATCGTGGGCTCCATCTACGCGGGCTGGGCAACTCCGACCGAAGCAGCAACGGTCGGAGTTGCCATTGCCCTCATGATTGCGGCACATCAGAAAGCCCTGAACTGGAATATGTTGTCCAAGGCTCTGCGCGGGTCGGTGAAGACGTCAGCCATGATCATGCTGGTGGTGATCGGGGCCTATGTTCTGAACTTTGCCCTGACGGCTGCCGGTGTCAGTCGAGCCCTGCAGAACGTTCTGAATGACCTCGGTCTTGGCCCTCTGGAAACTTTGATGGTGATCATTCTGATCTACATCGTCCTCGGCTTCTTCATCGAAACCCTGTCCCTGATGGTTGCAACAATTCCGATCGTTGTTCCGATCATTGTCCAGCTTGGATATGACAAGATCTGGTTCGGCATCCTGATGATCATCCTTGTTGAAATGGCACTGATCACGCCGCCAGTCGGACTTAATCTCTATGTCGTCCAGGCCGCGCGAAAATCGGGCAGCTTCAGCGATGTGATGCTTGGCTGCATTCCCTATGCCCTGGCGATGCTCGCCATGGTCGGTTTGCTCATCATTGCGCCGCAACTCGCGCTCTTCCTTCCTTCAACCTTGTAAGAGACCCTTCCATGGACTTTCATACGGCTTCCGGAGTGCTGACCAGCACTCCGAACCGGCTCATTGTGGCCGGCTGGACCGGGCGAAACCGGTCCGCAGTGGATCATCACATTGAAGAATTGGCCGCGCTCGGCGTCCCCGCCCCTTCCTCCGTACCGCTCTACTACCAGTGCGCGCCGTCCCTTTTGACACAGGAGGCAGTCATCCAGGTTCTCGGACCCGACACATCCGGAGAAGCGGAACCCATCCTCTTGCGTACCGGCGGCACAACCTGGATCGGGCTGGCTTCCGATCATACGGACCGGGCACTCGAAGCCCACTCCGTTGCCGCCTCCAAACAGGTCTGCGCAAAACCGGTCGCCGACAGGCTCTGGAAGCTGGAAGACGTTGCCGGTCACCTCGATGATCTGAAACTCCAATCCTGGATTCTGGAAGACGGCGATTGGCGCGCCTACCAGGATGGCACGCTGGCCTCGATCCTGCCGCTGCAAAGGCTGATCGAGGGAGCTCGGCTTGAAGATGGGACTGCAATGCTCTGCGGTACCTTGCCGGCAATCGGCGGTGTGCGCCCTGCCGCCGACTTCAGGATGGCGCTCACGGACCCCATTCACGACCGATCGATCGTGTGGGGCTACAAGACCTCTTCCCTTGAGATTATTTCGTGATATCCATCTGACAACGCTTCCGAACCAAAGGATCATGACACCATGAGCGCACCGTTTCCCTGGACCGCCCAAACCGCCGAGAGCAGACTTGAAACAGCTCTTGAGCGTGCATCCGGGGAAGCTGCTGCCACTTCCGTCTTTATCAAACTGCTGGCAAACCGGGCCCGCAATCAGGCAAATGCTGCAAAGGCGATCGACTCGCCTCTGGCTGGTGCTCTCATCAGTGTCAAAGCACTGTTCGACGTGACCGGTGAAACCACAACGTCGGCAACCAGGGTTCTCGCGAACGATCCAGCCGCTGAAACGGACGCACCTGCAATCGCGCGATTGGAACAAGCTGGGGCTGTCTTTGTTGGCATCACCAACATGTCCGAATTCGCCTATTCCGGACTTGGGCTCAATCCCCATTACGGAACACCGCAAAACCCCGCCTATCCTGGGTGCGCGCCAGGTGGTTCGACCAGCGGCGGAGCCGTGTCGGTTGCGCTCGGGCTCTGCGACATTGCAATTGGCAGCGATACCGGAGGTTCTTTGCGGATCCCCGCTGCCTTTACCGGCATCACGGGTTTCAAGCCGACCCAGGCTTCGGTCCCTATGGACGGCGGCAGACCGCTTTCCGACAGTCTCGACAGTTTTGGACCGATGGCTAAAAGCGTGGCGGCCTGTGAGCTTGCCTGGCAGATCATGGCAGACAAGCCGGTTGAACCCGCCACTCCAGAGGCCACTCGGCTGATCGTTCCACTCAACTTCGGTTTCACGGAGATGGACACGGAAGTTGCCGAAGGTTTCAAGGTCGTTGTTCAGGTATTGCGCAATGCCGGACTTGATGTCATCGAAAAAGATCTCGACTGCATTAAACTCTATGATCAGGTTCCGCCCTGGCATATGACTTCAGTCGAATCCCGCGCCCATTACGAAGACCATTTCCAGGCCTCACCGGGCCAGTTCGACCCGCGTGTCCATGCAAGGATGGGACGTGCGGAAGAAATCTCGGCGGTCGAGTACCGACAAACACTGCATCGCCGCGTGGCGTTTATCGAAGCTTTCGACCGGGAACTCGGCGAAGACATCCTGCTGTTGCCGACGACACCGAAATTGCCACCGAAAATCGAAGATCTTGCCGATGACGAAACGTTCAACCGCTTGAACCTTCTGGCACTCCGCAATCCTTCACTCGGCAATGTCGCCGATGCCTGCGGCATCGCTCTTCCCTATCAGCACGGCGGCAACACATTGAGCGCCATGCTGATTGCCAGCGGTGGCCGTGATGAGGCGTTGTTGGCATGTGCGAAGGTTGTTGAGGCAAACCTTTCCAAGGCTGAGTAGCTCACGCACGCGGGCGCGCGGCAACCCAGGTGCCACTGTCAAGCAGGTCCGCGATAACTTCTCGCAACAGATTGCGGATGGCTTCCTGAGCATATGTTACCGGACGACCGGTGGGATAAAGAAGATAAGCGTCCCGCCAAAGGCCCGGCTCCGCAATTCGGCTGCCCCGTAGGTCGCCCGTTGCGATTTCCGATTTGAGTGCATAAAACGGCAGGATGGACGCGCCGAATCCGGCTGCCACCAACCGCTTGATGTTTGCAAATGAGTCGATCTCGATAGCGACCGAAGGTTCAATTCCGATTGCCAGCAATTTCCGGTCGACCAGATGGCGCAAACCATGTGGTGCGCTCGGCAGAACCAGCGGCACGCCCTCCAGATCGGCAAGGTTCAGCTCTTCCGGCCGGTCTTCGTCGCCGGGCCACAAAACGACAAGTTCCTCCTCAAGGAGAAGCTCGGAGACAATCCCCGCTTCCCGGGAACGGTTATAGAGCAAGGCGATGTCGACCCTGCCTTCCGACAGCCAATCGGCGATGAAACCGCTCATGGCTTCGGCAATGTTGAGTGTAATCCGGGGGTAGCGCTCACGGGCGGCAGTAATCAGCGGCAGCGAGACAATGCTGCTGAGCGTTCCAGGTATACCGATACGTACCGTCCCTGTCGGGTCGGTTTCCAGATTTCGGATATCGTCTTCGGTCCGGGCAAGGTCATTCAGGATTGCTCTTGCCCGTCGAACGAGCAACTTGCCGGCTTCGGTCGGCACCACGCCTGATCGACTGCGATCAAGAAGGCGGGTTCCGAGCTCTTCTTCCATATTCTTCAAATGAAGAGACAAGGCCGGTTGCGCAACACCAAGTTGCTCCGAGGCCCGTGTCAATGAGCCTTGCTCGGCGATTTCAAGGAAATATCTTAG
>NZ_JAILWL010000083.1 GCF_025698965.1 Roseibium sp. | reverse complement strand
ACTGAGGATGGTGAAAGCGTCAGCCAGATTGTCGAGATCACGGTGACCGGTGAGGAAGACGGGCCGGTCATCACGGGTGGAGCGACTGGGGATGTTGAGGAGGATGGAACGCAGACAGCAACCGGATCTCTTTCTGTTACCGATGCCGACGCGACGGATGATCCGGCCTTTACGGCTCAAGAGGGAACCGAAGGTACCCTTGGCACGTTTGACGTGACTGTTGATGGTGTCTGGACTTACACGCTCGACAATGCCGCGGCTCAGGTCCTGGCCGGTGGCGAAGAGTTCACCGAGACATTTACGGTCTTTGCGACGACTGAGGATGGCGAGAGCGTCAGCCAGATTGTCGAGATCACGGTAACGGGTGAGGAAGACGGGCCCGTCATTACGGGCACTGCGACAGGCGATGTTGAAGAAGACGGAACCCAGTCGGCCTCTGGAACTCTGTTTGTTTCCGATGCGGATGCGACCGATGATCCGACCTTCACCGCGCAAGAAGGAACCGAAGGCGCGTATGGCACCTTCGAAGTAACAGTCGGCGGCGTGTGGACTTACACGCTCGATAATGCGGCGGCGCAAGCGCTGGCCGGAGGTCAGGTCGTTGAAGAAACCTTCACAGTCACCGCAGTGACAGCCGACGAAGAAAGCGTCAGTCGGACGGTCACAATTGTTGTAACGGGGGAGGAGGATGCTCCAACGATTTCCGGCACAAGTAGCGGCGCGGTTGCTGAAGACGGGACACTGAGTACAACGGGTGCGTTGACTGTTTCGGATGCCGATGAAAATGACAGTCCGAGCTTTACAGCTCAATCCGGGACTGCGGGACTGTATGGCACATTCTTTGTGACGACGGCAGGTGCCTGGACTTACACACTCAATAATGCCCTTGCCCAGGCGCTTTCCGGGACAGACATCGCATCAGAAACTTTCGAAGTCGAGGCGACCACGACAGACGGTGAAACCGTTACCCAGACCGTTACCATTTCCGTTGCCGGCGAGGAAGACGCTCCGATTATTGCAGGCACTGCCAGCGGCGCGGTTTATGAAGATGAGGTGTTCAGCGTGACCGGCGCACTCACTGTCACCGATGCAGACGCCAATGACACTCCAGCCTTTACCGCACAGGAAAATGCAGAAGGCGCATACGGCACGTTCTCTATCGACAGTACAGGCAACTGGACCTACACGCTGGACAATGCCGCCGCTCAGGCGCTTGAACGAGATGAGACGGTCATAGAAACATTCACGGTTCAGGCAACAACGGCAGATGGTGAGAGTGTCAGTCAGGTTGTCAGCATCACTGTTACAGGCACAAACGAGGCGCCGACGGTTCCTGACGTTGTTCTGGTCGCTAACCTGACGAACAACAGCGGCTTTGAAAACGGCTTTCTGGATTGGCAGCAAATTGCCGGACCTCAGGTCGGTCCGAACGGTGAGTACATCGACAATTCCTATAATTATTCCTTTGTCATCGACGATACCGGTGAGCTGATTGACGGCGACAATTTCGTTGCCGATATCAGTTTTTCCGGTTGGCTCGATCAGTGGAACGACGGGCCCAATCGCGGCACTGTTTTCGGGCCATCCCTGATCAGCAACGAATTTGTCGGTTATGCCGGCGATATCGTCACTTTCGTTTACCGGCCATTTGCCGGCGGGGACGCGGCTTCGATCACCGCTGTGCTGATCAATGTCGATACCGGCGAACGGACGCTGGTCTTCTTTGAAGAAACACCTGTTGGCGGTTCAAGCGCGACCAAGTTCATCGACGTGCCGATTTCTGAAGAAGGCAATTTCCAGATCGAATTCATCGTCGGCAGTTTCGATGCCACCGACGGCGGTTTTGTCGGTGCCCGTCTGGTGATCGGAACCGCCGGTATCATTCGTGAAGGTGTTCAGGAAGGCGAGTCCCAGACCTTTGAACCGATCCAGTTCCTGGGAAGCGCCACGGATCCGGAGAGCGACACACTCAGTGTCAGCAGCGTTCAGACTTTCAGTGCAGGGGGCGCGACTGTTTCGATCGATGGTGACGGTAATATCCTCTATGAAACCGGAACCGCATTCGACTACCTGAATGCGGGACAAACCGTTACCGACACCTTCACCTTCACTGTTTCTGACGGTAATGGCGGAATTACAACTGCTACAGCCTCTATCGATGTCGTTGGTACAGGATCCAGCGAAGAAGGAGAGGCGCTGTCCTACGCACCCGTTGCCAATGAAACGGCTCGAAGTGAGAGCAACAGTTCACCTGTTCCGATTGAAACGACGGGCACAGCACTGAGCGTCAATGACCCGCTGACATCTGGAACCGTGACCTATTCGTTCCTGCCTGGTGCCCAGTCGGGTAGCGGAATAACCGCCTATTCGGCTGCACAACAGGCTGCTGCGATTGCAGCTCTTGCACTCTGGGCGGAGATTTCGGGATTGACAATTGCCGAAGCTGGAGACGGGGAAAGTGCTACCATAAGGTTCCTGAACTCGACCGGTGAGACCTACGCGGCAACATTCGATTCAAGCTATGGCAGCACGATCGTCACCAACCCGGATTATCTGGAAACACAGGCACCAGCAAACGGTACCTACGGTTTCCTGACGCTCCTGCATGAGACAGGGCATGCGCTGGGGCTTGAGCATGCTACGGGTGATCTTACCCATGCCCAAAGCATCATGTCCTGGCAGTCCCCGGATATTCTCGGTGTCGACTGGTACAATTCCCAAGGTAACTGGATTTACGCACAGACACCGATGATCGAGGATATCGCGGCCATTCAGGCAACCTATGGCAGCAACCCGGTTACCCGGTCAGGCGACACGGTCTATGGCTTCAACAGCTCGGAGGCTGGAACCCTTTATGATTTCTCGGCCAATTCCGACCCGGTCCTGACCATATATGACGCCGGTGGTGTCGATGCGCTGGACTTTTCCGGCTGGGACGCGCCTGCGCTGATAAACCTCAATCCGGGTAGCTATTCCTCTGTCAACGGCATGACCAACAATATCGGCATAGCCTTCGGGACCATCATTGAGAAAGCAATCGGCGGGGCCGGTGATGATGTTCTGATCGGAACTGCACGGGCCGAGACGCTGGATGGAGGTGCGGGACGAGACACGTTGACCGGGGGCAGTGGCGCCGACACGTTTGTTATCGCTCATAGTGACCTTGCTGACGTGATCGTGGATTTCGAGGTTGGTGTCGACAGGCTTGATCTTCAGGCATTGCTGGCTGCAAACTTCGGGGAAGAGGATCTGGAGGATTATATCCAGGTCTCCCGCGACGGTGCTGATGTCGTCATTCAGGTGGACCAGGATGGTACCGGCAAAACTTCCGACTTCAAGGATGTTGCAGTGCTGCAATCGATAGAAGCCGGCGGAATTATCGATTTTGTATTTTCCGACAATGGTGTTCAGAACACGGATGCCGTCGTTGCATAAGGGGGATCGGATGCCGACCAGATGCGGTGCAGCAGGTTGATGAAGCGCTTTGCCAAAATTCTGAGATCCGTATTTGGTGTTGCGCGTCTGTCGGCGGTTCTCTTGCTGATATTTTTTCTGACAGTTCGCGTCTGGGACCCGTTCCTGGTTGAATTTGTCCGGTTGAAGACCTTCGATCTTTACCAGATCGTCAAACCCCGGACGTTCCAGAAGCTTCCTGTGGTCATCGTTGATATTGACGAAAAGAGCCTCGCCGAGCTTGGCCAGTGGCCCTGGCCGCGATCAACGATTGCAACGATGCTTCGCAATATCGCGCAGGCAGGTGGCGTTGCGGTTGCCTTCGATATTGTCTTTGCCGAACCGGACCGGTTGTCGCCGGATCACTATAGCGAATCCGTTGAAGGTTTGAGCGAGACCGCTGTCCGTGAGCTCGCTTCCCTTCCCAGTACCGACGTCATGCTGAGTCAGGTCATGGGCCAAATGCGTGTGGTTGTCGGTCAGGCGGGAAGGGTGGAAATTGTCGAGAACGACCGGCAGGATCAGTCGCAGACACCGGTCGCACTTCTTGGCCCGGATCCGACCGCGTTCATGTTCGATTATCCCAAGCTCCTGAGAAATATCGCGGTTCTGGAGAGAGCCGCGACCGGAAGAGGGCTGTTTTCGGTCAATCCGGATCCGGATAATATCGTTCGCCGCGCGGCACTCGTAGCCCTTGCAGAAGGCAATATTCAACCGGCACTGAGTATCGAACTATTGCGCGTCGCCACCGGTCAGAACGCCTTTGCGGTCAAGAGTGACGAGGCTGGTATCAAGGGCGTCGTTGTCGGTGGCGTTGATGTTCCCACCGATCGCAACGGACGCATCTGGATCCACTATACGCCCTCGATGCCGGAGCGCTTCATATCAGCTTCCGATATCGCCAATGGCACATTCGATGTTGCCAGGATCCAGAACCATCTCGTGCTGATCGGACCGTCTGCGACGGGGCTTCTGGATTTGAAAGCGACCCCTCTTGATCCGGCCATGGCAGGCGTCGAGGTGCATTCCCAGATACTGGAAAACATCCTCAGTCAATCGTTCCTGACCCGGCCGAATTATGCATTGGGGGCGGAACTCGTGGTCGCCGCCGTTCTGGCATTGCTGACAATTTATCTTGTTCCGATCCTCGGAGCGCTGCCTGTATTTGCGTTTGGCTTCGTGCTTGCCGCCAGTTGGGCCGCCGGCAGCTGGTATCTGTTTGCCAGCAAGAACCTGCTGCTCGATGCCGGATATCCGCTTTTGACAAGCCTCAGCTGTTTCCTGCTGCTGGTCTTCATCAATTATCGGCGCGAGGAAGTGCAGCGGCAGGAAATTCGTTCAGCTTTCGGGCAGTATCTCGCACCCGATTATGTCGAACAGATTGCCAAGGATCCCGAGAGTCTCGCACTTGGTGGCGAACGGCGACGCATGACGATCCTGTTTTCAGATGTTCGCAATTTCACCAGAATATCCGAGAGCTTTGCAGACAACCCCCAAGGTCTGACAAGCCTGATGAACCGGTTCCTGACACCCTTGTCCAATGCGATCATGGAGCAGCGGGGCACAATCGACAAATATATGGGCGATGCAATCATGGCATTCTGGAATGCACCGCTGGATGACGATCAACAGGAATTGCATGCCTGTTCGGCGGCGCTGTCGATCGTTCGGGAAATGCAGGCGATCAATGTCGACCGGAAAGCGGAATCGGATGCTGACGGAACGCAGTTCTTTGCCTTGAATGTTGGTGTCGGCATAAACACCGGCGATTGTGTTGTCGGAAATATGGGGTCCGAGTTCCGCTTCGATTATTCCGTGCTGGGAGATGCAGTCAATCTGGCTTCGCGGCTGGAGGGACAGACAAAGGGCTATGGCACGACGATCATCATCGGAGAGGAAACTGCAAAAAAAGTCCGAGACGAATTTGCCGTCTTTGAAATCGATGTCATCAGGGTCAAAGGCAAACAGGAGCCGGAGCGAATATTCTGCCTGTGCGGTGATCGCGAAGTCGCCAACAGCGATGAATTCCTGCATTGCAAGATGCGCTTTGAAGTTCTGCTGCAGGCGTATCGCTGCCTGGAGTGGGCGAAGGCCGTTTCCATCTGTTCGGACCTGAGCGAGGCAAAAATCCCCGAGTTCGCCAATCTTGCGGAGACATTCCAGAACCGGATTGAACGGTTTCGGGCCTCACCGCCTCCCGCCAATTGGGATGGTGTTTACAGCGCCGAGACGAAATAGTCCGACGAACCGACTGCCGATCCTTCCCTGTGACTTCAGTTGTACATGGCGTTGGGAATGAGCAGCGCAATCTGGGGGAAGGCAACGATCAGGGCAAGTGTGGCAATCATTGCAAGCCAGAATGGCATGATGCCGGCAAAGATCGTTTCGATCCTGACATCCGGAACAACGCTTTTGACGATAAAAACGTTGACCCCGACCGGAGGCGATATCAGCCCCATTTCAAGTACGATGACCATGACGACACCCAGCCAGATCGGATCAAACCCGAGCCCGACGACGAGCGGAAAAACGATGGGCAGCGTGATCACCAGCAGGGACAAGCCTTCGATGAACATGCCGAGGATCACATACCCCAGGAGGATCAACGCGAGTGTTCCATAGGTGCCGAGGGCAAGTCCGGTCATGCTGTCTGCAATCGTTGCAGGCAGATGGGAGAGCGAAACGAATGGCGCAAAGACATTGGCACCCACCAGAATGAAGAATGCCATGCCGGTCGTTTTCAGGGTTTCGGCACAAATGCCATAAAGTGCCGCCATCGTGCATTTGCCACGTATGACAAGCATGATGAACGCGAAACAGGCCCCGACACCGGCTGCTTCCACAGGGGTAAAGAAGCCGGTGTATATGCCGCCGATCGTGATCAGGATGATCACGCCGATGCCGGTTGCCCGCAACAGGCTCTTGAGTTTTTCCGATGTGCTGAAGTCAGGTCCGCGTGGCCCTTCTTCGGGCCAAAGAAACGTGACAATCGCAATAGCGAGCAGAAACATGGTTGTCAGCAAAATGCCCGGCAGCACACCGGCCATGAAAAGGCGGCCGATGGATTCCTCGGTCAAAACGGCATAGATCACAAATCCGGTGGAGGGCGGAATGAGAATGCCGAGTGTGCCCCCGGCGGCGATCGAACCGGTTGCCAACCTGGAGCCGTAGTTGAACCTCCGCATTTCCGGATAGGCAACCTTGCCCATTGTAATTGCAGAGGCGATGGAAGACCCGGAAAGGGCAGCAAAACCGGCGCACCCCATGATCGTTGCTGCCGCAAGACCACCCTTGAGGTGACCAATGATCTTGTGAGCGGCCTCGAAGAGGTCTCGGCTCAAGCCGGCTGCCGATGCAAGATTGCCCATCAGAATGAACAGCGGGATGATTGTCAGCTCGTAAACGGTCACGGTGGCAAAAACCTGACCACTGAGCGAAAAGGCCGCGGCGGTAAATCCCGAAAGAATGACCGTTCCGGTAAATCCGACAACCAGCAAGGCGATGGCGACCGGTGTTCCGAGCGCAAGCAGTATGAACAGGGCAGCAAAGCCCAGGCAGCCGTAGAGCTCTGGGCTCATCTTGAAAGTCTTTCCAGGGCAAGAACCAGTGCGGCAAGCGCGCAACCGGCGGCAACTGCGTAATAGGACGGTCCATAAGGCAACTGCAGCAACATTGTGGACTCGCCGAATGTCGCGGCTTCAAGTGCATTGGAAAAGGCGCGCCAGGCCAGATAACCCAGCATGAACACGCCGAGGATCGTCACCAGCCAATCCAGTACTGATTGAGTCATATGTGGAAGCTTGAGTACCAGCGTGTCTATGGCAATCAGTCGCCCAGCCAGCACGCATAACGGAAAGCTGAGGCTGACCAGGAAGGACAACAGGATCTGTGCATAGTCGTTCGCACCGAATATCGGCTTGTTGAAGAAGGACCGTAGCAGCGCATCGGAAACCGAAAGACCCATCAGCGAGAACACAAGCAGGCCGCCGATAATGACAAGAGGTACTTCGATCCAGTTGCGCCAGCCAGCCGGTGGCAAGGCCGACGCATCAGGTTTCTTCAGGGACATGTGCTTACTTGCCGCTTAGAGCTGCTGCAATAGCGTGGGCGTCAGCACCTGTTTCCTCGCTCTTCTTGTCCAGGAAAGCTTTGAGGGCATCTTCCGCTTTCGAACGGAACTCCGCTTCTGCTTCCGGTGTGATTTCAATGAGTTCGACACCGCTTTCCTTTGCAAGGTCCAGTCCCGCCTGGCCGGCCTCATAAAAGGCGGCTGCGCCCTGCAAGCTTATTTTCCGGCCGGTCAGGTCAGTCAGTTTGGTCTTTTGCTCGTCCGTCAGGCCGTCCCAACTGGATTTGTTCATCAGCAGGTAGAAGCTGTCCAATGCCGTTGGAATGTTGGTGGTGACGTATTTGGCAGTTTCGTTCAATTTGTAAGAACGAATGCCGGATGGACCGATCATGACCGCGTCGATAACGCCCGTGTTCATGGCATTGTAGGCGTCCGTCGTCGGCATGGATACCGGAATGCCGCCCCAGGCTTCGACCAGAGTTGCCATCACTGGGTTGGGTGTGCGGATTTTCATGCCGTCCATGTCGGCCAGCGTGCGGACAGGTTTTTCGCGGGTGATCAGGACAGAGGGATTGTTTGCCCAAAGTCCGAGTAGTTTGGTCTGGTCGTATTCATCTTCAATGAGTTCGATATTATCCCAGAGGGCGTTGGTCGCGTCGGTTCCGTTGGCGAACAGCCCCGGAATATGAACGACGCCGGTTTTGGCAAATTGCTTTGGCGTATATTCCGGAATACCGAAAACGATGTCGGCCACCCCGGTCACAACCCGTTTGTATTGTTGCACCGGGCCCTTGCCGAGTTCGCCGGACGGGTAGATGCGCATGGTGAGTTCGCCGTCGGTCGCTTCGCTGATTTCAGCCGCCAGTGGTGTCATGACACCCTGGTCCATGGGATGCATCGACGGCATGAAGTGCGCGACTTTCAATTCGGTGGAACCAGCTGCCTGAGCACCCATTGCAATTGCGGCCGTCGTGACTGCAGACATTGCCAGTGTGCGGAATCTTGTTACATCAACCTTCATTGACTCTCCCCTCCCGTGAATGTCATTCAGTTAATTAACTTGAATAATTATCATTGTTAATTGCATAAGAGGATATGAGAATTTACGAGTCAACCGGTTTATCGACGAGGCGTGGAATGTCTGAAGATTTTACGCTGCACAACCGGATTGGCTTCAAGGTGACCCGCTTGGCGAGGATCATGGAAGCCAGGCTGGAAAAGCAGCTTTCCGAACATGGAATTACAAGGCTGATGTGGTGTGTTCTGCGCGGAGTGGGCATGGAAAATGTCACCACGCCGTCCGAACTTGCAGACTATATCTGCATCGCCCGCCCGGCAGTGTCACGGCTCTTGAAAACAATGGAGGAGCGCGGGCTTCTGGAGCGGATCAATGTCAATGACGACAAGCGCTTTACAGAAGTTGCGCTGACAAAGCTGGGCGTTTCGAAAATGAAGGCCTGCCACGTTCTGGTGCGTGAATTGAACGAGCATTTCTCCGGCAAGCTGGATGACCGGACCTATCAGATGTTCATGGATGTGGTCGACCGGCTGGCAGAGGACGAACAGGTTCAGCTCATGCGCCTGTAACGGCAAGCCTAGGAAGAGGGGAGCGGATGGTGGCAAGGGGAGTTGACTGCTCGATCGAACTTGTCGGAGTTTTTGTGAGGGAAATGTCTTGAAATACTTCTCCGACAAATCGCGGCCCGTTCACCTTGGCCAGTATCCGCTCGAACGACTCGCCAGGGTGGACACGATGCCGGACCTTGCGAGCGTTCCTCCGTTTCAGCCAATGAAATTTGAAAATGCCGACCGTCCGGAAAACATCGTCAACGCGATGAGCGAAGCGCAGGCGATGCTGGATGCGATCCGGGATGGTCTCGTAAACAAGGCCAGGGCCGAAGTGCCGATGGATCTGACGGAGCGGCAAAACCACCTGAAATCCTTCGGCTACTTCTCAGATGCATCGATGGTCGCGACCTGCGCATTCGGACCTGACATGACGCTGGCTCAGCGCTTCCGCAATTCCGACATAGACAGGTTAGCGGAAAAACTGAAAACCACGCAATGCAAGTCGCTTGCTTCAGGTATCGACATGATCATGGCGGATCTGCGCGATGCGATGAATGCCCCGGCGAAGGATATCGTTTCTCACAAGCATGCGCTGGTTGTTCTGGTTCAAGAACCCAGAGATGTCAGGCCGGACGAGCCGGGCCATGACTGGCTGGAGGGAGCCGGCGCACACCGTTCCGCATTACGAGCCATGGAAGTTGCCGTTGTCCTGGCGCAATATCTCCGGCTTCTGGGCCATGAAGCCTGCGCACATGGTCACACGACTTCAGATGTCGATTTGCACCGTCTGGCCGTTGCTTCCGGTCTTGCAACGGTCGAGAACGGACGATTGCTGAACCCTTATGTGGGAGAGGGGTTTTCGCTCGCAGCCGTCACGACTGATTTTGCATTTGCGCATGACCAACCGCTTCAGCCGATGTCCAGACAGCCGAAAGCAAGAACCCACGGCATTGCTTGGCAGATAGGGTACCGGACGGCGAAAAGTGCTCGGACTGTCGATCCGTTCGCCAAACGGCGCTATGTCGACGGACCGCATCCGTTCGAGACCCTGAAGCGGGTTGATGAACCGACAACCTTCATCGATGAAGCGCGCGTCCCGCGCGTTCCGAAGCGCACAGACATGTTCGCCCGTTCGCTTTTTGGCGATATGGGCAAGAAAAACCAGCAGGCCGCGACCAATGGTCAGTATGTGCGCAAGTCGGCGCCTTCAATGGCGCAGCGACGGGCCCTTGGCGCCTTCGTTTTACTTCAGGACGGGAACCTGGAAAAACCGCCTGCCAGTTCAGCATCCGACCCACAGACCAATGCGGACAATCTGAAGGCACTGTCCTATTTCCTCGGCATCGATGCGGTTGGGATATCTCGTTGTCCCGAGTGGACCTGGTATTCGCACGATGCAACAGGCGCCGCGATCGACCCGCCACACGATCAAGCAATTTCGATGGTGATTGACCAGGGCTACGAAACCATGGAAGGGGCAACCGGCGATGACTGGATCGCCGTTTCGCAGTCGATGCGGGCCTATCTCAGATTTTCCATATTGGGCAGCGTGGTTGCCAGGCAGATCCGCAATCTGGGCTATGAGGCCAAGGCACACACGGTAATGGACGGAGAGGTTCTGCAGCCGCCACTCCTTCTGCTTTCCGGACTTGGAGAAGTCAGCCGGATCGGCGAGGTTATTCTCAACCCCTTTCTCGGGCCTCGGCTAAAATCAGGGGTGGTGACTACCACAATGCCGGTGGCGCATGACAAACCGATCTCATTCGGGCTGCAGAATTTTTGTGAAAACTGCAACAAATGCGCGCGCGAATGTCCTTCAGGTGCCATCACTGCCGGCCCGAAGCTGATGTTCAACGGCTACGAAATCTGGAAGTCGGACAGCCAGAAATGCACAACTTACCGCATCACCAACCAGAGCGGGGCAATGTGCGGTCGATGCATGAAGACCTGCCCTTGGAACCTGGAGGGTATCTTTGCTGAAGCGCCGTTTCGATGGGCAGCGATGAATATGCCCAAAGCGGCCCCGATACTGGCGAAGCTGGACGACATGGCCGGCAACGGTGGGCGGAATCCGGTAAAGAAGTGGTGGTGGGATCTGGAACTTGCCGAAGACGGTGCCTACCGTCCGGCCAGTCACCCCGTCAGTGACCGTGATCTTCAAAAGGATCTCGATCTCAAATACGAAGACCAGACGCTCGCCGTCTATCCTGCCAATCTGGCGCCGCACCCCTGGCCATTTCCGTTTCCCATGGACCGGGAAAAGGGAATTGAGGCCTATCAGGCTCTGATCACAGCCGAGCAGTACAAGGCGCGCCTTAAGACGGGTGATACCGATGGGCTGGCGCATGAGTTTCGCATAGACGGTGATGCGCCGGTCATTCGGGTCGAAATCGTCAAGGCAGAACCCATGGCCGACGGTGTCACGAAATATGAATTTGCTTCAGTGGATGGAACGCCGCTACCCGTATGGGAAGCCGGAGCTCATATCGACATCGTCGTGGCACCCGAGTACCTGCGCCAGTATTCCTTGTCGGGTGATCCGTCCGACAGGAGCCGATATCAGATCGGCGTGTTACGGGAAGATCAGGGCAGGGGTGGTTCGCAACTCCTGCACCGCATTTTTACCGAAGGCAGAAAGATCTTTATTTCCAAACCTATCAATCATTTTCCACTGACGGAGACCGCTGGCAGGACTTATCTGATGGGAGGAGGGATCGGCATTACACCGATGATTGCTATGGCGCATCGCCTGCATGCATCAGGTGCGGATTTCAAGATGCACTATTCGTGCAGTTCGAGATCCGGAGCAGGTTTCCTGCAAGACCTTGAGACAATGCCATGGTCCGACAGGGTCCATTTACATATCAGCGCTGAAGGCAGCCGAGCGGATCTCGACAGTATTCTCGGTGACTACAAGCCGAATGATCATGTTTATACCTGTGGTCCGGACCGCTACATGACATCCGTGATCGAAGCGGCGGAGCGCAGCGGCTTTAAAGATGGCGAATGCCATGTCGAGTATTTCAGTGTTCCCGAAACACCCGACCATGAAAACCATCCGTTTGTTTTGAGACTTGCACGCTCCGGAACCGAGATTGAGGTACCCGCCGACAGGACCGCGGCGGATGTTCTCAACGAAAACGGGATCAACGTGGATGTAAAATGTTCGGACGGCATCTGCGGTGTCTGCAAATGCGGGCTGACTTCGGGCGATGTCGAACACCGGGATTTTGTATTGTCGAAGAAGCAGCGGGCTAGCTCGATCATCCTGTGTCAGTCTCGTGCCGCCGAAGCAGGTGGAATTGTAGAGGTCGATTTGTAACAGCCTCGGCCCGAATTTTGCCCCGTTCCTGAAAAACAACTCTCGTGAAATTGCACTGGTTTTTTTGCAGACACTCCTATCATATGTGTAAGGAATGATTGCAAAAAACAGCCTGTCTGCTGTCACCACGAGGTAAGATTCATGAACCGTGGATTAGCACTGATCCTGGCACTTGCAGGTGCTTTTGCCCTTGGAATCTGGGTGTCATCCAGCGGGCTTATCGGTTCTGATTCCAAGCAGGCCCGGATCTCGGCATTATCGGAAACGGGACAACAAGGCGATGCGCCGGAAGAAGCCTTTCCGACAAATGCCGTTTTCGTCACGACTGCGGATGTTGCGCTGACACCGCCGCGATCCCGCATCCAGTCTATCGGAACCGGAAAAGCAGTCCGCTCCGTTCACGTCACCGCTGATGTGGCAGGCACGGTCGAGAGCATACATGTACAGCCGAACACCGACGTTAGGGCTGGTGATCCTATCGTCACACTGGAGCGTGAGACACAGGAAATTCTGCTTGGGAGCGCAAAGGCGGAATTTGAGAAGCAGAATGCCTCCTTTGCCCGGTACGAGACTCTCCTGAGCCAGCATAGCAATGCCGTTTCCCAGGCTCAGGTTGATGAAGCACGCGCTGCCCTCGCCGTAGCTCAGGCCCAGGTAGCCGAGGCGCAATATGAATATGACCGGCGCATCATCCGTGCGCCCTTTGCCGGCAGGATCAATCTCAATGACTTGACGGTCGGCAGCTATCTGCCGCAAGGGGCGGAAATCGTCACGCTGGTTGATGCCAGCAGCCTGCTGGTCGAATTCACCGTCCCGGAAACATCCATCGCCCAGATCAGGACCGGCGTTCCGGTTCGATTGTCGACCCCGGCATTGCAGGGTCGGTTCTTTGACGGAGAAATTGAGTCCTTTGACAGTTCGATAGATGAAGAGTTTCGCACCGTCCGGGTTCGTGCCGAGGTTCAAAACCCGCAAAACCTGTTGGTACCGGGCATGACATTCAGTGTCAGTCTTGCCAGTTCCGACGCGCCGCTGCCGACAGTGCCTGCGGTCTCCATTTTGTGGAACCAGAATGGAGCCTATGTCTGGCGGCTTGGCAACGAGAACAAACCGGAGCGGGTTGAAGTGGTTCTGCGCCACCGGCAGAGCGACAATGTTTGGGTCGAGGCGGACTTGAACGAAGGCGACCAGGTGGTGAAAGACGGTGCCTTCAAGGTCAGCCAGGGTGCGGAAATTGCTGTCGAAATTGCCGGGACAGACAAGGGCCGCATCGATGGGTGAGGAAACCGCGCAAAAAGTAACGCGCGACCAACTCGGCTTCGCGGCGATATTTGTCGGCAGGCCCGTGCTTGCTCTGGTGGTCAATCTCCTGGTGATTATCGCGGGCCTGACTGCGTTGAATGGCGTGGAGATCCGGGAACTGCCGAATGTTTCAAGGCCTGTCATTTCTGTTCGGGCGACTTTCCCCGGAGCTGCTGCCGCCACGGTCGACGCGGAGGTGACAAGTGTTCTGGAAGACGCGCTTGCGCGGCTTGAGGGATTGGAGAACATTTCCGCGACATCGAGATATGGCAGTGCCAGTCTGACGCTGGAGTTGAGCAGCTCGACCGACATTACCGATGCGGCGAATGATGCACGGGATCTCGTGTCCCGGGCACGACGAAACCTGCCCGACGATCTTGAAGAGCCTACGGTTCAAAAGAGCGATGCCGATGCCGACCCGATTGTTCGTCTTGCGCTTAGCGGAACACTGCCGCTGACGGATCTCGCTTCGTTGGCGGAAGGAATTGTTTCAGATCGGATGTTGTCGATTGACGGCGTTGCGGAAGTCCAGACCGCCGGGGACTATGACCGGATCATGCGGGTGACCTTTTCGCCGGTTGCCCTGGCAAGCCGCGGGATTTCCCTCTCCGACATGCGGACCGCCCTCGCCAGTGCCAATCTGGATATTCCTCTCGGTGCATTGGAAACCAATACCCAGGCCCTGATCGTACGATCCGTTGCGTCCACCACAACGGAAGAGGCAATCTCCGCCATCCGCCTAAACCGAGAAACAGTGATCGGGGATGTCGCGTTCGTCCAGTTCACTTCCGACGATCCGACGGTGATCACGCGCATCAACGGTCAACCCTCCGTCGGCCTGAACATCATTCGCCAGTCCCACGCCAATACGCTGTCCATATCCACTGCCGCCCGCTCGGCAGTTGCGGAACTTCAGGAAGAGTTGCCCGATGGCGCCGACCTGATGATTGTGTCCGATGACGGGGTTTTCGTGGAGCGCTCGATTGCGGGGGTTGTTACCAGTATCGCAATGGCCGTGGTCATTGTTGTGGCGGTGATCTTCCTGTTTCTTCGGTCTCTTCGAGCTGTCGTTGTGCCGGCTGTCGCGGTGCCGATCGCGCTGGTCGGAACACTCGGGGCAATCTGGGCAGCGGGCTTTTCGGTCAACACGATCACGCTGTTGGCCCTGGTGCTGGCAACGGGCATGGTTGTAGATGATGCGATTGTGGTTCTTGAAAACATCGTCCGTCGCCGGAAAGAAGGATACGGAGCATATGCTGCGGCCGCCGTCGGGACGCGAGAGGTTTTCTTCGCGGTGATTTCGACCACGGCGACACTGGCGGCCGTGTTCATCCCGATTTCGTTTCTACCCGGTCAGGCCGGTGGCATTTTCAGCGAATTCGGCTTTGTCCTGGCTTTTGCTGTTGCCTTGTCGTCCTTTGTTGCCTTGACGTTGAGCCCGGCGCTTTGTGCCTTCGTCGACCCGGGAAAGCCGAACAGGAGAACGGCCGATGCAGGAGGAGCACCTGCCGAAAAGGAAAGTCGCGCGTTGTTGCTTTTCGGCCAATTCATCGACGTCATCATCCGGTGGCGCTATGCGGTTCTCGCGTCTGCGCTGATTTTCGCCGGAGCGTCGATGGCGATCTATGGAACTCTGCCGCAGGAAATAACTCCATCGGAGGATCGGGGCACGATCATGGTTGCCTTGCGCACACCAGCGTCCGCCAGTCTGGACTACACAAGCAGCCAGGTTGACCGGGTCGAGAAGATCCTTGAACCATATGTTCAGTCGGGTGAAGCGGTTGCGGTTCAGTCGCTGATCGGACTGAGCTCGACCAGTTTCGCACTGGTCTTTGTACGCCTTGCGCCGTGGGAAGACCGGGATCGCAGTCAGCAGGAAATCGCGGCGGAATTACAAGGACCATTAAGTCGTATCCCGGGGGCGTTCATTTCCCTGCGCAGTCCGAACAGTCTCGGTATTCGCGGTGCCGGTCGCGGCGTACAGTTTGCGGTTGTCGGCAAGGAATATGACGTTCTCGGTGATCTCACCGGCAACCTGATAGCAGCCATGGAGGTAGATCCGATCTTCTCCAACCCGCAACTGGTCAACGAGGTCAATCAGCCTCAGCTTCTTTTGGAAGTCGATCGCGATCAGGCTGCCAATCTGGGTATTCCACCACGTGATGTCGTGGAAACCCTGCACACGGTGATCGAGGGGGATAAAGTCTCCGAAATTTTCCTGAACAACGAGTCCATTGACGTTCAGCTTGAAGTCGGTGGGCGCCCGATCAACGACCAGGGCGATCTTGAAAACACGTTTCTGCGTACGAGCAATGGTCAGTTCATGCCGATTTCAACGGTTGCGGAGCTGACGGTTTCCGCTGCAGCGTCCACTCTGGCCCGCGAGGCACGGGAACGGGCCGTCACAGCTCAGGCAAATCTTGGAAGGGGTGTCGATCTTGGAACAGCGGTAGATCGGCTAAAGACTATCGCGCCGGAAATTCTGGGGAGTGAAGGTCGCCTGGTCTTTCTGGGTGAAGCTGCCACGCTTGATACGGGCGAAACGGCAGCGCTCCTGGTTTTTGCCGCCGCGATCCTGATTGTATTTCTGGTGCTGTCGGCACAATTCGAGAGCTTCAGCAGCGCCTGCATCATTCTGATCACAGTGCCTTGCGGGCTTGGTACGGCCTTGCTCGCTATCCTGCTGACCGGGGGGAGCCTGAATTTTTACAGCCAGATCGGGCTGGTCATTCTCGTGGGTATCATGGCGAAAAACGGCATCCTGATCGTCGAGTTTGCCAATCAGCTCCGCCAGAAAGGCCAATCGGTCGATGAT